>NZ_JBEYFE010000003.1:0-224341 GCF_040634235.1 Streptomyces sp. NPDC007157 | reverse complement strand
GGCCCGCGTGGTCCTCGTCAACGGCGGCTACACCTTCCTGGAAGGCGGTACGGCCTCCGCCGGGTCGTACGACCGCTCTCTCGGGCGGCTCTCGGAGGCCTCCTCGGAGTTCTCAGAGGGGCGAGCCGGGGTTACCGGGGCGGATGCGACCGCGCCAGGCGCCGGTCTCGCCTCCGCGCTTTTCGATGTAGTCCTTGAAGCGGTTGAGGTCCCCGTTGACGCGGCGGTCGATCAGGCCGAGCGCGTCGGCCCCCCGCTCCGCGATGCCGCTGGGCTCGACGTCCATCGTGAGCTCGACCCGGGTGTGCGTCTCGTCCAGCGGTTCGAACCGGACGGATCCCCGCTGCCGGGTGTCGCCGTCGACCGCCCGCCAGGTGATCCGGTCGTCCGGCAGCTGGTCGACGATCTCGGTGTCGAACTCGCGCTGTACCCCGCCGATCTTCGTGGTCCAGTGGTTGTGCCGGTCGTCGAGCTGCCTGACCTCCTCGACGCCCTCCATGAAGTTCGGGAAGTCCTCGAACTGGGTCCACTGGTTGTAGGCCGTGTGGACCGGGACGGCGACGTCCACGGCTTTCTTGACCGTGCTCATCTGTTCCTCCTCGTCGGAAACGGCTCGTCACCGGAGTGCTGTCGGTGTCCGACTCGCTCTCCTGCGGCCGCCGGGTACCCGGTCCCGGCGCGCACACCCGTCTCCGCCTCGGTCATCCGAGTCGCCGTCCGCTCCCGGCGCCCTCGTGGAGGCGGGCCGTCTCCCGCCGGTCACGGTGTCGAGGGGCGCGTCTCCGTCCAGTCGACCATCAGACGGCGCTCGGCGAACAGCCACACGCCGTCCTCCTTGGTGAACTCGTCGAGATAGCGAATGGACGCGATCATCAGCGTGCGCCCGCCGTCGTCCGCGACCGAGAGATGGTGGGCCAGGCAGTAGCTCTCGCCGGTCGCGCGGTCGCCGTCGAGGGAGACGGTGCTCTGGCCGTTGAAGTGGGTCGTCGTCCGATACGAGTTGAGGTTGTCGAACACCGGGGCGAGGGAGTCGCGACCGTGCAGCTGCTGCGTCGGCTCCGCCGCCGTGGCGTCCATGAACACCACGAAGCGGGTGTCCTCGGTGAACAGGCTCATCTGGCCCTTGGCGTCCCGCCGGTCCGCGCAGTGCGCGTAGGCGTCGATCAGCTCACGGATGGCAAGCCGGTCGGCGGCTTCCTGCGGTGAGACGGCGGTGTGGGGGTGGGCGGCCATGAGGGGCTCCTCGGGACTTTCTTGTACCTGTCTGTTTGACAGATGTATAAAAGCATCGCGAATGTGGCCCCGCAACGGTCGTGCGCGACGGCTGCGCACCCGAGCCGGTCGCCGGGGCCGTGGCCGGTGCCCCCGCCCGGTGGAGGTCCGGTACCGTGCCGGATCCCGCCTCCCAGTGATGGAGACTCTTGTGAACGTCGTCGTCTTCGGCGCCTCCGGCATGGTCGGACAGGGCGTCCTGCGCGCCTGCCTCCTCGACCCCGCGGTCGACAGCGTCCTGGTGGTGGGCCGCCGCCCGCTCGGCGTCACCCACCCCAAGCTGACGGAGGTCATCCACGACGACTTCACCGACCTGTCCGCCATCGGCGACCGGCTGACCGGTGTGGACGCCTGCTTCTACTGCCTAGGCGTCTCCTCAGCGGGCATGAGCGAGGCCGACTACACGCGCGTCACCTACGACTTCACCCTCGAGGCCGCCCGTGCGCTGGTCGCCGCCAGTCCCGGTCCGACCTTCACCTACGTCTCCGGCGAGGGCACCGACAGCACCGAACAGGGCCGCACCATGTGGGCGCGGGTGAAGGGGCGCACCGAGAACGCCCTGCTGGCGATGCCGATGAACGCGTACATGTTCCGCCCCGGCTACATCCAGCCCCGCCATGGCGCGGTCTCCCGGACCCGCTCCTACCGGGTCATGTACTCCTTCACGTCCTGGCTCTACCCGCTGCTGCACCGCCTCGTGCCGGCCCACACCACGACCACCGAACACCTCGCCCGCGCCATGCTGGCGCTGACCCGCCCCGGGGTGACCGAGAGCCGGCTGCTCTACAGCAAGGACATCAACCGCCTGGGCGCCTGACGGGACACCTCGAACTGGACGGCAGCCGGCTCCGGATGAGCGGGTACGCGCGTACGGCTCAGATCCGGACGCCGAACTGGAAAGGCATGTTGCCGATCGACTCGTAGCGGACGAACGCACCGCTGTGGGGGGCGTGCAGCACCTGACCGCCGCCCGCGTACAGCCCGACGTGGTGGTGGTCCCCGTAGAAGATGACCAGGTCGCCGACCTGGAGATCGCTCTGCGAGTAGATGCGGGTGCCCGCGTTGGCCTGGACCTCCGAGGTGCGCGGTATGGAGACGTTGGCCTGGGCGTAGGCCCAGGAGGTGAGGCCTGAGCAGTCGAAGGTACTGGGGCCGGCGTGGCCGTAGTCGTACGGGGAACCGATCACGCTCTGCGCGGCGGCGAACGCGGCGGCGGCGCGTCCGGAGGCGGCCTTGGTGTTGCCGAGATCGACGCGCTCACTGGCGCGTGTGGCGCGCTCCCGCTCCTGGGTCGCGAGCGCCGCCTGCTCCTTCGCCGTCAGCGAGTTCAGCAGCTTGCGTGCGGCGCTCAGCTTGCTCTGGACTTCCTGCTTCTTCTCGGCGTAGTCGGCCCGGACGTCCGCGAGGTCCTTGAGCTTGCCGGAGGCCTCGGAACGCTGCTGGGCCAGCTCGCGCTGCTTGGCCTGGATCTTCTTCAGTGCTTCGACCTGCTGACCGCTCAGCTGGTCCATCATGGACGCCTTGTCCAGGTAGTCGTCCGGGTTCGAGGAGAGGAAGAGCGCCACGGAGGGATCGATGCCGCCGGTGCGGTACTGGGCGCTGGCCATCGAGCCGAGACCGTCGCGCAGCGTGTTGAGGGCCTGCTGGCCGCGGGCGACGCTGTCCTGCAGGGTGTTGATCTGCTTCTCCAGCGCGGCCTGTTTCTCCTGGGCCCCGTCCAGCTTTTCGGTGGCCTGCTCCGCCTCTTCGTAGAGTGCGTCCACCTTCGCCTTGACCTCGTCCTTGCTCGGCTTCTCGCCGGGCGCGGCGTTGGCGGCGTTGGCGCTGAGCGCCACGGCTGCCGCGGCGACGGAGGTGAGCATGGTCACGCGAGCGCGACTCGGTTGCTTGGGTCGACGGTGGGACGCCATGTGGGCGGTCTCCTCTTCCTTCAGCCGCCTGTCAGGACGCCCACAGGCGGTACCCCGCCGCTGTCACTCCCAACGAGCGAGCACCCGAGCAAAGGTTCGGATTTCGACTCTAGTGATCTAGTCGTGACCAGAGCAAGTGGCGTTCTGGCGAACGCGGTTGGGCGACAGGAGCGGATCATGGCGGGTGTGGATGACGGTACGACTGCTTCACAAAGATCCGTGGCGCTCGGGCGAACTGACGCGCGCGGATGCTGTCGTACGGGCCGCAAATGCGTTGGACGGGCCGGGCCCGGGTGCGTAATGTCCGTGGCGCCGTGATCCCGTGCGAGGAGGTGAGACCCGTGAACGCTGTAGCAGAGTGGGTGCTCCCTTTCCCCGTCACGGTCGGGCGATTGACGTAGGTGTCGCCGGGAGCGCCTGTACGAGAAGGCCCTCCCGAAAGGTAACCACCCATGCAGTCCCTACGTTTCACCGCGGAGACGACGTCGGACGGTGTCGTCGAACGCGACTTCACCCTGGGCGAGATCCCCGGCGTGCTCTGGTCACCCGAGTCCGGCTCCGCGTCCGGCCCTGGGGCCGGTCCCGATCGCGCGCCCCTCGTGCTGATGGGCCACGGCGGCGGCACCCACAAGAAGTGGCCGGCGATGACCGGCCGGGCCCGCCTCCTGGTCACCGGCTGCGGCTTCCACGTCGCCTGCATCGACTCGCCCGGTCACGGCGACCGGCCGCGCAGCGCGCACGACGAGCGGGAGATCGCCGAGTTGTACCGGGCGAGGGAGGCGGGCGAGCCGGAAGGCCCCGTCGTCGTCCGCTACAACGCCCACCTGGCGGCACGCGCCGTACCGGAGTGGCAGGCGACCCTCGACGCCCTCCAGGAGCTTCCGGAGATCGGCGCCGGGGGACCGGTCGGCTACTACGGCCTGAACATGGGCACCGCGATCGGGGTGCCGCTGACGGCGGTCGAGCCCAGGATCACCGCCGCGGTCTTCGGCCTGCACTGGCCCGACGTCCTGGCCGAGCCGGCCCGGCGGATCACCGTCCCCGTCGAGTTCGCGCTCCAGTGGGACGACGAGCACATTCCGCGTGCGGCCGGGCTCGCGCTGTTCGACGCCTTCGCCTCCAAGGAGAAGACGTTGCACGTCAACACCGGTCGCCACAAGGAACTGCCCAGGTTCGAGGCCGACAGCGCGGCCCGCTTCTTCGCCCGGCATCTGGTCCGGCCCGTCACGTCACCGGCCCTGGCCTGACGGACCGTCGGCGCCCGGCCCCACCGTCCGGCCGTACCGTCACACCGGCCGGGCGCCGGCACCGTCCACCGCGAAACCCTTTCTTCACGCCTTGACTTAACATTGGGGACATTGCTTGGATCTCAAGTCGGCGCTCCCTGTGGGCCGCTGACGACGCAGCGGTCACGCGCCTCCGGTTCGGCACGGCACCACCCCCGACCCACCAGAGCCCAGGAGCAGCTGTGAGACGTACGCTCACCACGATCGCGGCCGTGGCCGCAATGACACTGCCCCTCATCGGCGCGGGCCCGACCGCGCAGGCCGACCGGCCCGCGAGCGGGCCCACCGGGCACGGCCAGGTCGTGACCGGTACCTACTCCACCGGCGGCGCCCAGGCCTGGCGCCCCCTGCCGATCGTCAGGACGGGCACGGACACCCACGGCCCCGTCGACGCCACCGTCGTCGCCGACCCCAGCGCCCTCCGGCAGCAGTACACCGGCATCGGCTTCTCCCTGGACGAGACGAGCGTGTCCAACCTGTGGAAGCTCACCCCCGGCGAACGTGCCCAAGCCATCCGGCTCCTTGTCGACCCCGTGCACGGCGCGGGACTCGACCGGTTCCGGCTGACGATCGGCAGCCCCGATCTCATCGAGCACCTGCCGTTCTGGTCGGAGGACGACCTGCCCGCCGGAGTCACCGAGGACTTCGGCCTGAAGCACTTCTCCATCCGGCGCGACCTCGACCTGCACATCGTCGACACCATCAAGCTCATCCAGCGCTACAACCCGCACGCCACGTTCTTCGCGTCGGCATGGAGCGCGCCGGCCTGGATGAAGACGAACAACCGGTTCCTCGGCGAGGTCGCCCTCAAGCCCGGGAGCAGCACGGACTACTACCAGGTCGGCAAGTTGCGGGACGACTGCATCGAGGTGTTCGCCCGGTACTACGTCAAGTTCGTGCAGGCGTACGCCCGGCAGGGCATCCGCGTGGACGCGCTGACCCTGCTGAACGAGCCGGGCATGGACGTCGTCTACCCGGCCATGGACATCAGCGTCGCACAGCAGCAGAAGCTGGCCCTGGCGATCAAGCGTGAGGTCCGTGCCGCCCATCTGGGCACCCAGCTGTACGTACACGACTTCAACTTCTGGGACTGGCACGACCCCAACAGCACGGCGACGAAGAACTACTACCGCATCTTCGAGGACGCCCCGGACGGCTCGGTGACCGGTGCCCAGGTCCGCAAGGCGGCGGACGCCATCGCCTTCCACCCCTACTGGGGCGACCCGACCGTCATGCGCGACGCCTACGAGCAGACCGGGAAGCCGGTCCAGCTCACGGAGACCAGCGACCTGTCGCCCTCGACCGTCCTCGACGACTTCCGCCTCGACGCAGGCTCCTACATCCTGTGGGCCCAGACCACCGACCAGGACGGCGGCACCCTGCACTGGACGCCGTCGCGGGACAACAACATCGACTGGGACGAGGTCGCGGCCACCACCAAGTGGCCCGACCGGCTGGTCACGGTGAACACCGGCACCAAGGAGTTCACGGTCCGCGACGAGCTCTATCAGCTGGGCCAGTTCGCGAAGTACCTGTCACCCGGTGACGTACGCCTGGAGTCCAGCGCCGCGGCGGACGGCGTCAGCAACGTCGTCTACCGGACCCGCGACGGCGGCTACGTGGCCGTCCTCGGCAACGGCGCCGGATCCGACCGCAGGGTCCGGATGGTCGTCGGCGACCAGACGTTCGTCGTGACGGTGCCGGCGGGCTCCTTCGCCACCTACCGGTGGCAGGGCAAGGCCGCCACGGGCTCCCGCAACCACGCCCCGGTCCTCGCGCCGGCCGCCGACGTCGTCGCCGACCAGTACGGCACCACGCAGGTGCCGTTGAAGGCCACCGACCGGGACGGCGACCGGCTCGCCTACTACGCCACCGAACTGCCCGACGGCGTCACCCTCGACGCCGCGACCGGCCTGGTCACCATCCGCCCGACGGCCACCGGCGAGCGGGACCTGACCTTCTACGCCACCGACGGCCGGGCCCACGACCAGGTGACCCTCCACCTGACCGTCCGCCCGCACGCGGCACCCGTGGGGGAGAGGATCGAGGCCGAGGGGTACACGGACCAGCACGGCTGGCCCGCCGACGGCAGTAACTTCATCGAGAGCAACCCGGCCGCCAGCGGCGGCAGGAACGTGGGCTGGACCGCCGCCGGCAACTGGCTGACCTACCGTGTCGAGGTGCCGCAGACCGGCTCGTACGATCTCGAACTGCGCGTCGCCAACGGGACGGCCGCCACCGCGGCGAACGCCGTGTCCCTGCGCGACGACAGCGGCACGACCCTGGCGACGGCGTCCGTGCCGTCCACGGGCGGCTGGGCGACCTACCAGTCGGTGCACGTACCCGTCGCCCTCCGGGCCGGGGAACAGACGGTCACCGTCTACTGCGAGACCGGCGGCTTCAACCTCGACTACCTGCGCCTCACCGCTTCCTGACCGCCCTCCTGACACCGCCGTCCCCGGCGCCGGACCGGCCGTGCGCCCCCGGCCCGGGGTATGGCCAACCCCCCGGCGCGGCGACCGGCATGCCGGATGGTCGCGGCCGGTCCGGTCCACAAAGCTGAGAGGAGTCGCCGAACACCCGCAGCCAAGGAGGCCCTGTCGTGCTCACTCGCCGCGCCGCTGTCCTGTCGGCCGTCGCCGCCGCCACCCTGTCCGCCGTCACCACGGGCACGGCGTCGGCGACGACGCCACGCAAGGCCGTGCCGGCACGGCTGAAACTGCCCGCGCCCAGCGGACCGCACCCGGTGGGCACGGTCTCCCTGCGCCTCGTCGACACCTCACGCGCCGACCCCTGGGTCACGACCCAGCCGTACCGGGAGCTGATGATCGGTGTCCGCTACCCGGCGCATGCCGCCGGCGACCATCCGAGGGCGCCGCAGATGCTGCCGGGGGAGGCCGCCGGCTTCGCCGAGGTCAACAACCTCAGCCAGGTGCCCGGCGACAAGGTCGACTGGGCGGCCACCCGCACCCACGCGTACGAGGGCGCCCCGGCCGACCGGGACCGGGGTCCGTACCCGGTCGTCTGCTACTCACCCGGCGCCGGCGACCCGCGTTCCCTCGGCACCACCCTCTGCGACGACCTCGCCTCCCGTGGCTATGTCGTGGTGACGCTCGACCACACCTACGACGCCTCGGCCGTCCAGTTCCCCGGCGGCCGGGTCGAACGCACGGTCCTGCCCGCCGAGTTCGACAAGGCGTATCCGGACCCGGGGCGCATCAGGGCGCTGCTCCGGAAGACGATGGCCGTACGGGTGGCCGACACCCGCTTCCTCCTCGACGCCCTGCCCGGTGCGCTGCCCGGGGAACTGCGCGGCCTGCCGGACTGGGACCGTCTCGGCATGTTCGGCCACTCGGCCGGCGGCTTCACCGCGTTGCAGGCGATGCACGACGACCGGCGTATCGCCGCGGCGGCCGACTTCGACGGCGTCCTCGCCTACGTCCAGGAGGACAGCGACTCCGGCTACCTCTCCTCCGTTGCCGCCGAGGGCCTCGACCGCCCGTTCCTGCTGGTCGGCAAGGACGGCAACGACCTGAGCACGGTGCCCTCCTGGAACGCCCTGTGGCGGCACAGCCGGGGCCGGGGCGAGGGCCTGACCCTGCGCGGCGCCGAACACGGCACGTACACCGACGCGGAGGCGATGATCCCGCAGATCGCCCGACAACTCGGCCTGCCCCGCGAGACGGTCGTCCAGAACATCGGCACCATCGCCCCGGGGCGCGCGATCACCGCCGAACGGACCTGCCTCGCCGCCTTCTTCGACCGCCGCCTGCGCGGCCGTACCGGCGAAGCCCTGCCGGACCGCCTCCCGGAGGCGCGCCCCTTCCTCCGCCGGAACCGCTCAGAACCGCACGGGTAGACCGAGCAGGCCGCGGGTGCGCATCGAGGGGCGCCAGCGCAACTCGTCGGCGGGGACGTCGAGTTCGAGGCCGGGGAGGCGTTCCACCAGCGCGGCCAGGGCGATCTCGGTCTCCAGGCGGGCGAGCGGTGCGCCGAGGCAGTAGTGGATGCCGTGGCCCAGGGCCAGGTGCCCGGTGGCGTCGCGGCCGATGTCCAGCCGGTCGGGCTCGGGGAAGCGGCGCGGGTCGCGGTGGGCCGCCGCCAGGGACAGCAGCACGGTCTCGCCCGCCGGGACCGTGACCCCGCCGATGGTGACGTCCTCGGTGGGGAAGCGGCGGATGGCGAGCGGGGCGGGCCCGTCGTAGCGGGCCAGCTCCTCGACGGCCGCGCCGATCCCGGCCGGATCCTCGCGCAGCGCGGCCAGTTGGGAGGGGTTGAGGAGCAGGGCCAGGGTGGCGTTCCCGATGAGGTGGACGGTGTTCTCGTACCCGGCGAACAGGATGACGAAGGTCAGGGACATCAACTCGTCCTCGCTGAGCCGGTCCTCCTCGTCCCGTACGGCGATCATCGCGGAGAGCAGGTCGTCGGCCGGCTCGGCGCGCTTACGGGCGAGCAGCCCGGCGAAGAAGGTGAGCAGCGCCTTCACCGCCTCCTTCGCCCGCTCGGGCCGCGCGGGGTCCGGGATGACCAGCGCGTCGGTCCAGGACCGGAAGTCCGGCCGGTCCTCCTCGGCCACGCCCAGCAGTTCGCAGATCACGGCGATGGGCAGCGGCGCGGCGTAGCCGGCGATCAGGTCGGTGCGGCCGAGTGGTTCGACGGCGTCGAGCAGCGCGTCGGCGGTCCGCCGGACGGGTTCGCGGAGCAGGGCGATGCGACGCGGGGTGAAGGCCTGGGACACCAGGCGCCGGACGCGGGTGTGGTCCGGCGGGTCCATGTTCAGCAGGTTGGCGTCGAGCGCGGGCGGCAGCGCGAGCCCACGGTAGCCGCCGGGCTTCGCGTGGGCCTTGTCCAGTGAGAGCCGGGGGTCGGCGAGGGCCTGCCGCACGTCCTCGTACCGCGTCACCAGCCAGGCCGGCAGCCCGTCGGTTCCGGCGAAGCGGTGCACGGGCCCGGCCTCCCGGAGCCGGGCGTACACGGCGTACGGATCGGCGAGCAGCTCCGTGTGGTCAACGGCGGCCGGAGCAAGGGGCGTTGTACTGGCGTCCATGGCTCACACCCTAGACACCGGAAGCCGGGACAAGCCGTATTCCGCGACCCTGAGCCGGTTCTGCGCGGCCGGCGGGACAGCCAGGCACGGATCGCCGCGGCCGTGCCGCCGGAGCCGGTGCGGCGGCCGGTCCGCGTCGGGTGCGCCGCGCGGCATGTCGGCGGTGGGCTGTCCCGCCCGGACATGGGGCACGGGTGCGTGGGCAGCCACCGAGGACCGTGCCGGGGCCCCGGTGACCGAGGAAGTGAGCCCCTGTGGCGGTGCGCTCCGCTGCCGGGGTCTGGTGGTCCGGGCGGCCGATCCGCCTCAGGGAGTTGCAGCGCCCGCGTGAGCGGCGTTTTCTGGAAGTATCCGATGGTGAAACACGAGCGCCTAGGGTTGCGGCATGGACCGGGGGCTCTGTCTCGACATGTTTCTCCTGGCCAGAGCCTCGGTCTGTGCGGTCCGTCGTCGTGTCCCGGCGTTCCACGCGGAGGTGAACCAGGTGAAAGCCGTTGTGTATGAGAAGCCCTTCAGCGTCGCCGTCAGGGACGTCGACGATCCGCGCATCGAGCACCCGAACGACGTGCTGGTACGGGTCACGTCGACCGCCATCTGCGGATCCGACCTGCACATGTACGAGGGCCGCACGGCCGCCGAGTCGGGCATCGTCTTCGGCCACGAGAACCTCGGCATAGTCGAGGAGACCGGCCCCGGTGTGACCTCGTTGTCCAAGGGCGACCGCGTGGTCATGCCGTTCAACGTCGCCTGCGGATTCTGCAAGAACTGCCTGGCCGGCAAGACCGGCTTCTGCCTCACGGTCAATCCGGGCTTCGCCGGCGGAGCCTACGGCTATGTGGCCATGGGCCCCTACGAGGGCGGGCAGGCGGAGCTGCTGCGGGTACCGTTCGCCGACTTCAACTGCCTGAAGCTGCCGCCGGGCGAGGAGTTCGAGACCGACTTCGTGCTGCTCGCCGACATCTTCCCGACCGGCTACCACGGCTGCGAACTC
This sequence comes from Streptomyces sp. NPDC007157, assembly GCF_040634235.1. NCBI lineage: Bacteria > Bacillati > Actinomycetota > Actinomycetes > Kitasatosporales > Streptomycetaceae > Streptomyces > Streptomyces sp. NPDC007157. The sequence goes on along the minus strand of NZ_JBEYFE010000003.1, from coordinate 213,835 downwards.
GCCCGGGTGATCCCTGGCGAGAGCGTCGCCGTCTTCGGGGCCGGCCCGGTCGGGCTGATGGCCGCGTACTCCGCGCTGCTGCGCGGTGCCTCCAAGGTGTTCTCGGTGGACCGGGTGCCCGAGCGGCTCGCCAAGGCGGAGCAGATCGGGGCGATACCGATCGACTTCAGCAAGGGTGACCCGGCCGAGCAGATCAAGGAACAGACCGGAGGTGAGGGCACCGACAAGGGCGTCGACGCCGTCGGCTACCAGGCCCAGTCGCCCGACGCCAGCCACGAGGAACCCGCTGTCGTCCTCAACGCTCTCGTGGAGACGGTACGGCCGACCGGCATGCTCGGCATACCCGGCCTGTACGTACCCTCCGACCCGGGCGGACCCGACGAACACGCCAAGCACGGCCAGCTGCTGGTCTCCATAGGCCGGATGTTCGAGAAGGGGCAGCAGATGGGCACCGGCCAGTGCAACGTCAAGCAGTACAACCGCCAGCTGCGCGACCTGATCATCGCGGGGCGGGCCAAGCCCAGCTTCGTGGTCTCCCACGAACTGCCCCTGGAGGACGCACCGGGCGCGTACCAGAAGTTCGACCAGCGGATCGAGGGATACACCAAGGTGGTCCTGCATCCAGGTCACGCCCTTGCGGCGTAGCACCCGCCCACGGCCATTCCGGGCGGCGTAGGACCCGCCCGCACGGCGCGGCGGTCCGGCTCCCGCGGCCGGCCCGCCGCGCGCCGCCACGCCCGCGCGCCAGCGCCGCCTCGGCGGCCTCCGCGAACCGCACCACGGCCGAGTTGTGGCAGTGCCCGGAGGCATCGGCGTCCGGCCACTCCACCCGGCATCGGTAGACGGTGCGGGCCGCTTCAGGAGCCATGGCCCGGCCTTCCGAGGGTGAGGGGGGAGGTGGTGATATCTCGGATTTTTCACGGCCGTCATTTGAGGTCGACGCATCGGCGAACGGGCAAGGGGGCCCGCCGGACCACAAGGCCCCGGCAGACCCCCGCTGTCCCGACGCCGTCAGCCGCGACGCCCCGCGGGCTGGTACTCGTCGTCCGCGGCGGGCGAGGAGCCGGTGTCCACGCCCGGCTCCGCCCGGTCGGCGTGGCCCGGCCACCAGGCGGCGTGACCGATGAGCGCGGTGAGGCTCGGCGTGAAGAACATCGCCATGACGAACGCGGCGACCGCGATGCCGAAGGAGACCGCGAAGCCCATCTCCGTGAGCAGCGCGTTGCCCGCCAGCATCATCGTGGCGAAGGTCGCCGCCAGGATGAAGCCCGCCGCGGCCACCGTCGGCCCGGCGTGCCGCAGCGCCATCCCGGCCGCCTCGCGCGGCTCACGGCCCTCACGGGCCTCCTCGCGGAGCCGGGCGATCATGAGGATGTTGTAGTCCGTGCCGATGGCGACCACGAAGAGATACATGATCACCGGGAGCATGAACATCAGGCCGGGCTTGTTCTGCGCCTCCTGGAAGATCCAGACCGTGGCACCGAGCGTCGCGCCGAAGCCCAGCCCCACCGAGGCGATCAGGTACCAGGGAGCCACGACGCTGCGCAGCAGCAGTCCCAGGATCACCATGATCAGCAGGGCGGCGACGGGGAACACCGTCCGGTAGTCGTGGTTGACCGCGGAGTCGATGTCCTTGTAGATCGAGGACATGCCGCCCACGACGGCCTCGGTGCCCTCGGGAGCGTCGGCGTGCGCGACGTCCCGCACCCGGCCCACGGCGTCGATCGCCTTGTCCGTGGACGCCTCGTACTTGAGCGTGACGGTGAAGTCCGCCGTCGTACCGGCCTTGTTCACCTGGGACATCCGGGCGCTCGCGACACCGTCCACGGCCCCGAGCTTCGAGGCGTAGGCGTCGAACGCGGACCTGTCCAGCGGCTTGCCGTCGCCGCTGGAGAGATAGACGTCGGTGGGCGCGGCGGCACCCGCCGAGTAGGCCGTCTGCATCTGGTCCTGGACGACCATGGACTCCTTGGTCTTGGGCATCGAGCCCGAGGCCAGGTCGAACGTGGCCTTGTAGCCCAGTGTGCCGAGCGACAGCACGACCAGGATCAGACCGGAGACCGCCGCGGTCAGCGCCGGGCGGCGCTGCACCCCACGGCCCAGGGCCGCGAAACGGGCGTTGGCCGGTTCCTGCTGCCAGGACTTCGAGGGCCAGAACACCTTCGGGCCGATGAGCGAGACTACGGCCGGAATCAGGGTCAGCCCCGCGATCAGGGTGACCGAGACCGAGATGGCCAGCGCCGGGCCCATCTGCTTCAGGAAGCCCAGCGTGGACAGCACCAGCGCGAGGAAGGCGATGATGACCGCGCCGGCCGCCGAGGCGATGGCCTCACCGACCCGGTCGACCGCGTTGATCATGGCCTGCTTGGGTTCGTCACCCGCGCGCAGGCGTTCGCGGTAGCGGAACATCAGGAACAGGAAGTAGTCCGTGCCCACGCCGAAGAGCACGACGATCAGGATCGACGAGACGGAACTGTTGGCCTGAAGTCCGAACAGCTTGGTGGCGTACGCGATCAGCCCGTTGGCGATCGCCGACACCACGCCGATCAGCAGGAGGGGCAGGAACGCCAGGATCGGCGCCCGGAAGATGATCAGCAGGGTCACCAGGATGATCACGAAGGTGCCGATACCGATCAGCGCCTGACCGCGCTTGGACGAGTCCTGCTGGTCCAGGGCCTGCGCCGCCGAGCCGCCGAGCTTGACCTCCAGGTCTGTGCCCTTGGCCAGTTGCTTGACGTCGTCGCGCAACACCTTGGCGGCGTCCGCCTGGACGGGCTGGCCCGCCTTCTTGCTGTCCATCTGCACCAGGGTCAGGGTGTACCTGCCGTCCTTGGACGGCGGGCCGGGGACGACCTTCTGTACCTGATCGATGTGTTTGTCGCCCAGTTCGGTGGTGATCCGGGCGACGTCCTTCAGATCGGCCTGGCTGAGCTTGCCGCCGTCGGTGCGCTGGTACAGCGCGATCGCGGACGGCGTGAAGGCGCTGGGGAACGCCTTCTGCTGGAGATCGGCCGCTTTGATCGACTCGTAACTCTTGGGCAGAAAACTGCTTTCGTCGCTGTTCGAGGGCAGGCTCGGGGCGGTGGCGACGATCGCCACCGCCGCGATCAGCCATGCCACGATCGTCCAGACAGGATGTCGGACGACGGCAGTGCCAATACGTCGGAACATGCGGAAGGTCCTCCTGGGTAGGAAGATCACCGCAGCCCGGGGAGCGGACCCTGGCATCGGCGACCCCGACCGGCCCGCGTCCAACGGACCGGTCGCATAGTTGTCTTGCGGTCATATCGTAGGGATCACAGGTGACGATCGGTCCAGTGAGTTTCCGACAGCGCCACGACCGCCTCGCCCCCGGCCCTGTCATCTGTACGGCAGGAGGCCGGTCGGCGACCATCGAAGACATGATCGCCGTCCCGTCGCCCGTCCGGAAGGCCGAACCTTGTCAACGATCAGTCAATGGCAGCTGCGGGCGGCGTTCGCGGAACGGCTGTCGGAGATGTACGGCCGGGAGGTGCCCGCCTACACGACGCTGGTGGACGTCTCGCGCGAGGTCAACGAGGACGTGCTGCGGGCCCGGGGAGCCGACGCCGAACGCCTCGGATCCATCGGCCGGGTGACCGCCGAGCGGCACGGCGCCATCCGCGTCGGCACCCCGCGGGAACTGCGCCAGGTCGCCCGGGTCTTCGGCGCCCTCGGCATGCACCCGGTCGGCTTCTACGACCTGCGGGAGGCCGCCGCCAGCGCCGTCCCCGTCGTCTCCACCGCCTTCAGGCCGGTCGACGGCGCGGAACTCGCCCGCAACCCCTTCCGCGTGTTCGCCTCCATGCTCACCGTCGCCGACCCCCGCTTCTTCGACCCCGACCTGCGCGCGCGCCTGGAGACCTTCCTGGCCGGCCGCGAGCTCTTCCCACCGGAGCTGCTCACCCTGGCCGACCGCGCCGCGGCCGAGCGCGAACTGCCTGCGGACGATGCCGAACGCTTCATGCGACTGGCCGTGCGGGTCTTCGAGTTGTCGAAGGAACCGGTGGACCGGGCCTGGTATCGGACCCTGGAGCGGGTCTCCGCCGTCGCCGCCGACATCGGCGGGGTCCGCGGCACGCACATCAACCACCTCACCCCGCGCGTCCTGGACATCGACGAGCTGTACCGGCGTATGACGGACCGCGGTATCGAGATGATCGACACCATCCAGGGCCCGCCGGCCTGGAAGGGCCCCGACGTCCTGCTGCGTCAGACCTCCTTCCGCGCCCTGGCCGAATCCCGCCCGATGCGCACCGAGGACGGCAGCGTCGTCAGCGGCTCCCTGCGGGTGCGCTTCGGCGAGGTCGAGGCCCGTGGCATCGCCCTCACCCGCACCGGACGCGCGCACTACGACGAACTCCTCGGCCGCGTCGACGAGCAGGCGTCCCGGCACCCCACGGCGGCGCGCGGCGACCTCGCCCGCACCGTCTGGGAGCGGCACATGCCCGGCAGCGAGGAGGAACTCGCGGCGCGGGGCCTGGCGTACTTCACCTACCGGCTCGCCGACCGGCGGCCGCGCGACGGCGGCGGTCCGCCCACCGACATAGGCGAACTGGTCCGGCAGGGCTGGGTGCTGGCCGAGCCCGTCGTCTACGAGGACTTCCTGCCCCGCTCCGCCGCCGGCATCTTCCAGTCCAACCTCACCGGCGAGGGCACCCGCGACAACGACCAGCAGGGCACCGCCTACGACGCCGACTGGCTCTCCGGCGCCATCGACCGCGAGGTCCTCGACCCCTTCGCCCTCTACGAGCAGCAGCAGAACGGCTCCCTCGCCCAGGTCGCCCGCGCCCTGGGCCGCCCCGGCACCCTCCGCTGACCCCTCACCCCCTGGAGGTCCCACGATGACCAGCACCGCGCTGCCCACCACGGACGACCTGCGCACCCGCGCCCGGGCCTGCCTGCGGGCCATCGGCGTGCAGGCCGCGGAGGGCGACGACTTCCCGGCCCGCACCCCCATCACCGGCGAGCACCTCTTCGGGCTGAAGTCCGCCACCGGCGACGACGTCGAGCAGGCCCTCGCGGCCGCCCGCACCGCCTTCCTCACCTGGCGCACCACCCCCGCCCCGCGCCGGGGCGAACTCGTGCGCAGGCTCGGGGAGTTGCTGCGTGAGCACAAGAGCGACCTGGCCGATCTCGTCACCGTCGAGGCGGGCAAGATCCGCTCCGAGGCGCTCGGCGAGGTCCAGGAGATGATCGACATCTGCGACTTCGCGGTGGGCCTGTCCCGCCAGCTGTACGGCCGTACGATCGCCTCCGAACGCCCCGGCCACCGCCTGGCCGAGACCTGGCACCCGCTCGGCGTGGTCGGCGTCATCTCGGCCTTCAACTTCCCCGTCGCCGTGTGGTCCTGGAACACCGCCGTGGCCCTGGTCTGCGGCGACACGGTGGTCTGGAAGCCCTCGGAGCTCACCCCGCTGACCGCCCTGGCCTGTCACCACCTGCTCGCCCGGGCCGCCGACGAGACCGGCGCACCCCGCGACGTACACCGCCTCCTGCTGGGTGACCGCACGGTGGGCGAGCGGCTCGTCGACGACCCCCGGGTGGCCCTGGTCAGCGCCACCGGTTCCACCCGCATGGGCCGCGCGGTCGGCCCGCGCGTCGCCGCTCGGTTCGGCCGCAGCCTGCTGGAGCTCGGCGGCAACAACGCCGCGATCGTCGCCCCCTCGGCCGACCTGGACCTCGCCGTCCAGAGCATCGTCTTCGCCGCGGCCGGCACGGCGGGCCAGCGCTGCACCACACTGCGTCGCCTCATCGTCCACCGGGACATCGCCGACACCCTCGTCGAGCGGCTGACAGCCGTCTACGGCAGGCTGCCCGTCGGCAGTCCGTTCGACGACACGACGCTGGTCGGCCCGCTCATCTCCACCGCCGCCCTGGACGCCATGCGCGGCGCCCTCGCCCGGGTCCAGGCACAGGGCGGCAAGATCCTGGCCGGCGGAAACCGGCGGCTGGCCGAGGCCGCACCGGCGGCCGCCTACACCGAGCCCGTCCTGGTACGCGTCGACGAACAGACCGACGTCGTCAGGGAGGAGACGTTCGCACCGATCCTCTACGTCCTCACCTACGACACCCTCGACGAGGCGATCGCCCTGCACAACGACGTCCCGCAGGGCCTGTCGTCCAGCATCTTCACCCGGGACCAGCGGGAGGCCGAGATCTTCCTGTCCGCCGCCGGCTCCGACTGCGGCATCGCCAACGTCAACATCGGCACCTCCGGAGCGGAGATCGGCGGGGCCTTCGGCGGCGAGAAGGACACCGGCGGCGGCCGCGAGTCCGGTTCCGACGCCTGGAAGGCCTACATGCGCGCGGCCACCAACACGGTCAACTACTCCGGCGAACTCACCCTGGCCCAGGGCGTCAGCTTCCTCTGACGAGGATCTGGACCAGGGCGGCCCGTCTCAGCTTCTCGGGAGTCGCTTCGCGATGTTCCCCACGACGGCCGCCGCGAGATCATCGGCGTCACCGCACAGCTTCTTCTCCGGCAGCGGGGCGTACACGGTCAGCTGGAACAGCTCCACGGTGTGGTCGCCGGCGGAGTCCGTGTACGTCCGGTGGGGTGTCCGTACGGTGCAGCTGTCGTCCTCGGCCTCGTCCGCGACGAAGTAGCTTCGGGTGCCGGCGACTTCCACCGGATGCCCGTCGTCGGAGTCCAGCGAGTTGTCGCGGCTGAACTGGATCTCAACGTCGCGGTCGCCGTCGTCGCTGGACCAGTCGCAGTCCCACCCGCCGAAGCCGCGGTCCCGGTTGTCCGCGTCGACGCCGGGCACGCGGGCGAGGTCGGCCGCGCCGAGCAGGGTGCAGGCGTCGAGGCGGGCCAGGGAGTCCGCGGCGGGCCGGGCCGTGCGGCGGGGCACCGGGCCGTCGTCCAGAACGCCGACGACGTGGTCGGTGGCGGCGTCGGCCAGGTCGCACGGGTCGGGGGCCACCTTGCCGAGCTTCTTCCCGACGATGCGGATCTGGTGGCGGTCGGCGGTCAGGACGGCCCGTTCGCAGGAGTCGTCGTCGGGCTTGAGGTCGACGACGGTGAGGTGCCCGACGACCCGGGTGGTGAGGTTGCCCTCGTAGTTGTCCTGGTCCGCGTCGAGATTGACCTGGACGTCGGCGTTGTCGTCGCCGTCGGTGTTCTTGACGAGGACGTCGCAGCGGTCGATCTCCCCGTAGTCCGGGTCCAGTTCGGTACCGCCGAAACGGCTCAGGGAGGCCGCGTCGAGCAGCCCGCAGGGGTCGGCCGTGCGGGCCTCGCCCATCGTGCCGGCGGCCCGCGCGGCGGCCGGGGGCTTCGCGTCCGTGGCGGTGCGCCCGCCGCCCCCGCCCCGCGCGTCCCACGGGGCGAGCAGGACCAGCCCGGCCGTGACCGCGGCCACCACGGCCACGGCCGCGACGAGCAGCGGGCGGCGGCGCCGGCGTACCGGGCGGGGCAGCCGCAGCGTGAGCGGGGCGAGGTCGATGGTCCGCCGGTCGTGCAGGTGCCCGGGCGGAGCGGCCGCCTTCAGCAGGAGCCTGCGCGCCCGTGCGGCGTCCGGGCGGTGCCGGGGCTCCAACTCCAGCAGGGCGGCGAGGGGTTCGGCCAGCGGGCCCGCTCGGCGTGCGGTCTCGATATGGCCCTCGATCGCCCGGGCGACGTACGCCATGGGGTGCTCGGCCTCTCCGTACGGCGACCGGCCCTCGAGCGCCGCGAACAGTGCGGCGCCCAGCGAGAACACGTCGGCCTTCTCACCGGGCTGCCGTCCCCTGGCCACCTCGGGGGCCAGATAGCGGGGTTTGCCGCGCACCCCGCCCGTCACGCTCTGGGTGGTGTCGCTCCACAGGGCCCGGGAGATCCCGAAGTCGGTGAGCCGTGCCACGCCCTCGGCGGTGACCAGGATGTTCTCCGGCGTCACATCGCCGTGTACCACGCCCTCGGCATGCGACTTCGCCAGCGCGTCCGCTATCTGGCAGCCGACGGAACCGACGTCCTCGGGGGAGAGCGGACCGTCCTCGGCCATGAGCTGGGCGAGGCTTCGCGAGGGCACGTACTCCATGACGATCCAGCAGGTGGCGCCCTCGTCGACGAAGTCGAAGACGCCCACGATGTTCGGATGGTGCAGCCGCCCCGCGTTGCGCGCCTCGCCCATCAAGCGGTGCGTGGCCCGGGGGTCGTCCAGGCGCGCGCACTTGACCGCGACCCGCCGCCGCAACCGCTCGTCCCAGGCCTGCCAGACGACACCCATGCCGCCCCGGCCGATGGCCTCCCGCAGCACGTACCGGCCGGAGATCCTGTCTCCGGCACTGGGTTCTACCAGCACCGCCCCGCCCCTCGCCGCACGTCACCCGCTTGTGGTAACTCTCGGTGGCGGAGTGTAGTCACCCGTGACCTGCCCCACAGGGCTCGCCGCGGACCGGCCCAGAACCCTCACAACACGCGTCACGGCGGCGGGTACCCGAGCTCTTCGGTGTCCGGGTCGTCGTCTCCGCCGCCCGGCGCCCCGGCCGCTCCCGCGGGCAGCAGGAAGGCGGTGAGCGCGGCCGTGTCGTCCTGCAACTGGTTGCCGCTGTAGGTCTGCAGATCCTGATGGAGCCGTTCCAGCAGCTCCGGGGGCGGCATCGGCCCCCACGAGCGCAGCCGCTGGAGCAGCGGGTAGAAGGAACCGTCCGGGTGACGGGTCTCGGTGACACCGTCCGTGTAGAGCAGCAGTTGGTCGCCGGGGCCGAAGGCGTAGGTGTCGACGTGATAGGGGTCCCCGACGAGCATGCCGAGGTTCAGCGGCGGCCCCGACCGGCCCCGGTCCAGTTCGCTCACCTCGCCGGGGCGGATGAGCAGCGGCGGTGGATGGCCGCAGTTGAGGAGGCGGACGACCGCCCCGTCGTAGGGGATCTCGGCGAAGACGGCGGTGACGAACCGCTCGGCCGTCTCGTTGCCGCCCAGCTGGTGGGCCCGGCGCGTCATGCTGATGTCCACCCGGTCCACCAAGGTGTGGAGGTCGGGTTCGTCGTGCGCGGCCTCCCGGAACGCGCCCAGCATCGCCGCCGCGGTCTCCACCGCGAGCAGGCCCTTGCCCCGCACGTCACCGATGAGCAGCCGGACCCCGTGCGCGGTCGGTACGGCCTCGTAGAGGTCGCCGCCGATCCGTGCCTCCGCGGCGGCGGACAGGTAGAAGCTCTCCAGCAGCAGGTTCCCGATCCGGTGCGGGACGGGTCTGAGCAGGACGCGCTGTGCGATCTCGGCCACGAACCGGACGTCGGCCAGGGTGCGTTCCCGGCGGATCCGGTGCGCGGCCAGGATCGTGCCCAGGGCGCCGACCAGGGCCGTGCACGCGTACGCGGCGACATAGTGCCGTTCCCAGATGTAGCCGACGTCGCGTCCCGCGCAGCACGGGGTTCCGGCCAGTAAAAGTTCGAAGCCGATGCCGAAGACGGTGGCGCCGGCGACGACTGCGGGCGGGTGCGCGAAGGCGGTCACCAGAGGGAGGGCGATCAGCGCGAAGCTGACCGGCCACTGCACGGGGGTGATCGGTTCGATCAGCAGCACACCGACGACGTACAGGAGCGGAAGCCAGCGCATCCACGCCGGGGGCGCGGGCAGTGCTGACTTGCGACCGTCGTGCCTCACCCGGGACTCCTGGCATACGAATCTCGACAAGACGCCCAGCCTGGCGGGCGGTCGCCCGCCGCGCCGGTGATTGCTCCACTCAGCGGCATGTTCAGGATCTGTTGGCAGCATTCGCCTTGGATATCGAAACATTCGAGGATCCGAGGATCCATGATTTGATCTTCAATTGGCCGATTGTCGACAGAGGTGATCGTGAATTCACCTGGCATCCGTTTGAAGTGCGGAAATGGCTGAACCGGCTGAGCGAAGGTTTCGAAATAATTACCGAAACTGTTGACAGGTGACATGGGCAGACCAACACTCCCCACCAAGCCACACCCGCACTGGCCATACGAGGAGGCACCGCATGAACCCGCTCGACCACGCACTGAGCCGCCGGAGCGCCGGCGCCCTGCTGCTGGGCGCCGCCGCCGGGCTGGCCCTGCCCGGCACCGCCCGTGCCGCCACCGTCGTCACCACGAACCAGACCGGCACCAACAACGGCTACTACTACTCGTTCTGGACCGACGCGCAGGGCACCGTCTCCATGACCCTGGGCTCCGGCGGCAACTACGGCACCAGCTGGCGCAACACCGGCAACTTCGTCTGCGGCAAGGGCTGGAGCACCGGCGCCCGCCGCAACGTGACCTACTCGGGCAGCTTCAGCCCGTCCGGCAACGGCTACCTGTCCCTCTACGGCTGGACGTCCAACCCGCTCGTCGAGTACTACATCGTCGACAACTGGGGCACCTACCGGCCCACCGGCACGTACAAGGGCAGCGTCACCAGCGACGGCGGTACCTACGACATCTACCTGACGACGCGGTACAACGCCCCGTCCGTCGAAGGCACCAAGACCTTCAACCAGTACTGGAGCGTCCGCCAGTCGAAGCGCACCGGCGGCACCATCACCACCGGCAACCACTTCGACGCCTGGGCCAGGGCCGGCATGCCCCTCGGCAGCTTCAGCTACTACCAGATCCTCGCGACCGAGGGCTACCAGAGCAGCGGCAGCTCCACCATCACGGTGGCGTGATGAGTGCCGTGTCGGGGCGCTCGTCACGCCCCTCGCCGGCGATCGCCGTCGCCCTCGCGCTGGCCGCCGCGGGCACGCTCGCCGTCGGCGCCGCCCCGGCCCACTCCGCCGGCTGCGCCGGTTACGTCGGTCTCACCTTCGACGACGGGCCGTCCACCGCCCACACGCCTGGCCTGCTCAGCGCCCTCAGGGCGAACGGGCTGCGGGCCACCCTGTTCAACGAGGGCCAGTACGCGGCCGCCTACCCGGCCCAGGTCCGGGCCGAGGTGAGCGCGGGCATGTGGGTCGGCAACCACAGCTACACCCACCCGCACCTGACCCAGGAGACCCAGGCGCAGATCGACTCGGAGATCTCCCGCACCCAGTCCGCCATAGCCGGCGCAGGTGGCGGCACTCCGGTGCTGTTCCGGCCGCCGTACGGCGAGACCAACACGACCGTGCGCACGGTCGAGGCCAAGTACGGGCTCACCGAGATCATCTGGGACGTCGACTCGCAGGACTGGAACGGCGCGAGCACCGACGCGATCGTGCAGGCGGTCTCCCGGCTCACCAACGGCCAGATCATCCTCATGCACGAATGGCCGGCCAACACGCTCACCGCGATCCCACGCATCGCGCAGACCCTCGCGGCCAAGGGCCTGTGCTCCGGACGCATCTCCCCGCAGACCGGCCGCGCGGTCGCGCCCTGAGAACAGCGGCACAAGTGGCGCGGCGGGCCGTCAACCGCCGCGCCACCCTCATGAGTTCGGATGAACGCGAAACCTCCGCACACGGTCCGCCACTAGGTTCGTGGGCGTGGACTACTACGACCTGGGCAGTCACAGCCGGCGCGTGACGACGACGTCCCCCGAGGCGCAGAGGTGGTTCGACCGGGGGCTGATCTGGACCTACGCCTTCAACCACGAGGAGGCCGTCCGCTGTTTCGAGGCGGCCGGTGCGGCGGACCCGGAATGCGCCATGGCCGACTGGGGCGTGGCCTACGCCCTCGGCCCCAACTACAACAAGCCCTGGGAGTTCTTCGACCAGGAGGACCTGGCGCACACGGTGGAGCGCACGCACGCCGCCGTGGAGCGCGCCCACGCCAAGGCCGCCCACGCGACCCCCGTGGAACGCGCCCTGGTCGAGGCGCTGCGCGCCCGCTACCCGCAGGCCGCGGCCCCGGACGCGGAGGCCTGTTCGGTGTGGAACACGGCGTACGCCGAGAGCATGCGCGGGGTGTACGAACAGGCACCCGACGACCTCGATGTCGCCACCCTGTACGCCGACGCCCTGATGAACATCACCCCCTGGCAGCTCTGGGACATCCGCAGCGGCCGACCCGCCGAGGGCGCCCGGACACCGGAAGCCAAGGCCGTGCTGGAACGGGCCCTCGACACCCGGGCGGGCACCCGCCACCCCGGCCTGCTGCACCTCTACATCCACCTGATGGAGATGTCACCCACGCCAGAGACCGCCCTGCCCGTCGCCGACCTGCTGCGCGACCTCGTCCCCGACGCCGGGCACCTCCAGCACATGCCCTCGCACCTGGAAGTCCTCTGCGGCGACTACCGGCGCGTGGTCTCCGACAACGCCGCGGCCGTCGCCGCCGACGAGAAGTACCACGCCCGCGCCGGCGCGATGAACTTCTACACCCTCTACCGCTGCCACAACCTCCACTTCCGGATCTACGGCGCGATGTTCCTGGGCCGTCTCCAGGACGCCCTCGCCACGGCCGAACGGCTCGAAGCCGCCGTACCGGAAGAGCTGCTGCGCGTGACGAGCCCGCCGATGGCCGACTGGCTGGAGGGCTTCCTGGCGATGCGGGTGCACGTCCTGATCCGGTTCGGCCGCTGGGACGACATCCTGCGCCTGCCGCTGCCCGCCGACCCCGGCCTGTACTGCGTGACCACCGCGATGCTGCACTACGCGCGCGGTGTCGCCCATTCCGCCACCGGCCGGATCGCCGAGGCCGAGGCGGACCGCGCCCGCTTCCGGGAGGCGGCCGCCGCCGTACCCGGGACCCGCATGCTGTTCAACAACACCTGCGCCGACATCCTGGCCATCGCCGCCGCCATGCTCGACGGTGAAATCGCCTACCGCAAGGGCGACTTCAACACGGCCTTCACCGAACTGCGCCGGTCGATCGACCTGGACGACAACCTTCCCTACGACGAACCCTGGGGCTGGATGCAGCCCACCCGGCACGCGTACGGCGCCCTGCTCCTGGAACGCGGCCGGGTCGAGGAGGCCGAGGCGGTCTACCGGGCCGACCTCGGCCTGGACGACACCCTGCCCCGGCCGTTGCAGCACCCCGGCAACGTCTGGTCCCTGCACGGCTTCCACGAATGCCTGCGGCGACTCGGCAGGGACGGTGAGGCACGGATCGTGGCCCAGCAGCTGAAGCTCGCGGCGGCGACGGCGGACGTACCGATCAACGCCTCCTGCTTCTGCCGTACCGACTGCTGTCGTACACCGTAGAGAGCCGGTTCAGAGGGTCCGCGCGACCAGCAGCGCCACGTCGTCGTGGTCGTCCGGGTGGCGCAGGCCGTGCAGCAGCAGGTCGCAGGTCTCCTCCAGCGGCCGGTCCGGCTCGTCCAGGAAGCCGAGCAGGACGCCGAGACGGTCGTCGATGGGATGGCGGCGGGTCTCGACGAGGCCGTCGGTGTAAAGGACCAGGAGGTCACCGGCGGCGAGGTCGACGGTGCTGGTCTCGAAGGGGACGCCGCCGACGCCGAGCGGGGCGCCCGACGGCAGTTCCAGCAGGGTCGGCGCCGCTCCGGAGTGCACCAGCGCGGGCGGCATATGGCCGGCGTTGGCGATCTCGAAGCGCCGGGTGCGCGGGTCGTACACCGCGTAGAGACAGGTGACGATGTAGTGCTCCAGGTCGCAGGTGATCTTGTCCAGGTGCTGGAGCACCGCGGCCGGCGGAAGCTCCAGGTCGGCATAGGCACAGGTGGCGGTACGCAGCCGGCCCATGGTGGCGGCCGCGTCGATGCCGTTGCCCATCACATCGCCGACGACCAGCGCGGTCCGGTCCTCCGAAAGCGGGATCACGTCGTACCAGTCGCCGCCGACCTCGCTGGTCGCCTGGGCGGGCTGGTAGCGGGAGGCCAGTTCGAGGCCCGTGTGGTGCGGCGGGTGGTCGGGGAGCAGGCTGCGCTGGAGGGTGAGGGCGGTGTTGCGGACGCTCTGGAACCAGCGGGCGTTGTCGATGGCCACGGCGGCCCGCCCGGCCAGCTCGGTGGCGAGCACCACGTCGTCCTCGTCGAAGGGCAGCGGATTGCGGGTGCGCTTGAGGTCGAGGGCGCCCAGCACCTCCCCGTGGGCGATCAGCGGCACGGCGAGATACGAGTGCACACCGGCCTGTGCCAGCAGTTCGCCCGCCTCGGAGTTGCGGGCGATGCGCGGCAGATCGTGTACGCCGACATGCGGGACCAGGACCGGCCGCGCGGTGTGCACACACAGCGTGACCAGCCGGTCTCCGTCGTAGGCCGCGAGGTCACCGGGCGGGTCGGCGGCCCGCAGCGCGACCGTCGGATGGGCGGCCTCCAGGGCGAGGGCACGAAACAGCTCCGGGCCGTTCTCCGGTCTGCGGGAGCGGCGCAGGGCCAGCGCCGAGTCCAGCACGTCCACCGCGACCACGTCCGCGAGGACCGGGGTGGCGATCTCGGCCAGCTCGTGCGCCGTGCGCTCCACCTCCAGCGAGGTGCCCACCCGGGCCGAGGCGTCCGCGATCAGGGCGAGCCGGCGCCGGGCCCGGTCGGCCTCGGCGGCCGCGCGGTGCCGCTCGGTGACGTCGACCACCGAGGTCGCCGCGCCCAGGACGCGGCCGCCGGGATCCTCCAGCCGGTAGAACGAGAGCGACCAGGCGTGCTCGTGCTCGGGATCGGTCGGCGGACGGCCCACGTGGTACTGGTCGAGGAGCGGGGTGCCGGTGGCGAGCACCTGGCGCAACGCCGATTCGACGCTGTCGATGTCGGGCAGCGCGAGAGTCTCCCGCAGATGGCGGCCGATGTGCTCCTCGGCGGGGACGCCGTCGATCCGCTCCAGCGCCGGGTTCACCAGCAGATAGCGCAGGTCCGGGTCGAGGAGGGCCAGGCCGATCGGTGACTGGTTGATCAGCCGCTCGCACAGCGCCAGGTCGGTCTCCACCCGCTGGAGCATGGAGTGGTCGGCCACGATGCCGAGCGCGTACACGTCGCCGAGATCGTCCAGCAGCCGCATGGTGCGGAACTCCATCAGCCGGCTGCCGCCGTCCTTGCGCCGGACCGGAAAGGCGCCGGCCCAGCTGCGGCCGGTCTCCAGCACCTCCATGAACATGTTCACCGCGGCCTTCAGATGCTCCGGGTGAATGAGCAGTCGCGCCGCGTTCTTGCACAGGGCCTCCTCGGCCGTGTAGCCGAAGAGTTCCTCGGCCTGCGGGGTCCAGAACACGATCCGGCCCTGCGAGTCCAGCGCCACCGCGGCCACGCTCAGCACGTCCAGCAGACCGGTCGGGCGCGCTCCGCCGGGGCCGTACCCGTCACTGTCGGGGCCGTCCGAGCCACCGGACCGCAGGAATCCCACAGCCATGCCGCAACCACCTCCACCGGCCGGCGGGCCGACACCGCCGCGACGGCACTTCCATGCTGCCCCCGGCCGCCCGACCGTGCCGACCCGGGCCGAGTACCCCGATCCGCGCGGGGCTCCCGCCCGCGCCCGCCGACCCCCGCCCGCGTTGCCCCCGGGGGCGATGCGCATCGGGTGGACAAGCAGGAACATTGGGGTACGTAGAGGATGTAGCCAATGGATTTTCCGCGAGAAGAATTCGACGTGCCGCCCACCATGGGTCCGCGCGACCTCGTCGACGCCTCCAGCGACGCGGCGGCGGTGCTGTCGGCCGAGGGCGTCGTGATCGGCTGGACCCGGGGCGCCGAGGCCCTGCTCGGCCGCCCGGCCGCCGAAGTGGTCGGACGTTCCGCGGCCGAGCTGCTCGCCGTGCGCGCCGACCCGGCCCGGGCCGCGGGCGTCGCCGAGCGCTGCCGTTCCGGCATGGGGTGGAGCGGGCTCATCCCGGTGCGGCACCGCGACGGCCACACCCTCGACGTGGACCTGCGGGTCTCCGCCGCCTTCCACATCGACGGCAACGAGTGCTTTCTCCTGTCCGCCCGTGAGCGGCGGCCGCAGTGGACGGTGGGCCAGTCCGTCCTCGACGGGTTCCTGACGCGCTCGCCGATCGGCCTGGCTCTGATGAACCCGGAGCTGCGCTACGTGTGGCTGAACGACACCCTGGAGCGCTTCGGCGGAGTGCCCCGGGAGCAGCGCCTGGGCCGCCGGCTGAGCGAACTGCTGCCCGGCCTGCAGGCGACCACCATCGAAGGCCTGATGCGCAAGGTGCTCACCACCCGGGAGCCGGTCAAGGACTACGAGTACCTCGGTTGGAGCTGGGCCGATCCGCACCGCCAACGCGCCTACTCCACCTCGTTCTTCCCGCTCGTCGACGCCGACGACTCGGTGACCGGCGTCTGCTACATGGTCTCCGACGTCACCGAGCGCTGGAACGCCCGCCAGCGGCTGTCGATGGTCAACGAGGCCGGCACCAGGATCGGCACCACCCTCGACGTGCTGCGCACCGCCCAGGAACTCGCCGACTTCGCCGTCCCCCGCTTCGCCGACTTCGTCATCGTCGATCTCCTGGAACCCGTCCTCAGCACCGAGGACCACGGCATCTGGCTGAGCGACGCAGGCCCGGCGCCCAGCGGGCCGGTGATGCGGCGTGCCGCACTGAAGTCCGTCCGTGACGGCAGCCCCGAGGCCGTGGCGCACATCGGCGACCCGGTGGACTTCCTGCCCCCGACGCACGGCATCGACCTGCTCATCAACGGCGAGCCGATCCTCATCCCCGAGCTCGACCCGGAGGACCCCCTGTGGCTCGCCGAGCAGCCGGAGCGGACCGCGCGTATGAAGGAGTTCGGACTGCACTCCCTCATCTCGGTCCCGATGCGGGCCCGCAACACCGCCCTGGGCCTCACCACGTTCGCCCGCTCGCTCAACCCGGTCTCCTTCCAGCCAGACGACGTCCTGCTCGCCCAGGAACTGGTCGCGCGGGCCGCCGTCTGCGTCGACAACGCCCGCCGCTACACCAGGGAGCACACGGCGGCCGTCACCCTGCAGCGCAGTCTGCTGCCGCAGGTCCTGACGGGCGGTACCGCGCTGGACGTGGCGTCCACCTATCTGCCGGCGGACGCGACGGACGGCGTCGGCGGTGACTGGTTCGACGTCATCCCCCTGTCCGGCGCCCGGGTCGGCCTGGTCGTCGGCGACGTGGTCGGCCACGGCCTCAGCGCGGCGGCCAGCATGGGCCGGCTGCGCACCGCCGTCCAGACGCTCGCCGACATGGAGTTGCCCCCCGACGAACTCCTCGCCCACCTCGACGATCTGGTGCTGCGGCTGGGGGAGGAGGAGAGCGGGAGCACGGTCTCCCAGGGCAGCACGGCCACGTTCGTCGGAGCGACCTGTCTGTACGCGGTCTACGACCCGGTGACCCGGCGGTGCTCCATGGCCCGGGCCGGACACCCGCCGCCGGTCGTCGTGGCACCCGACGGGCGGGCCTGGTTCGCCGAGATGCCCGCCGGACCGCCGCTCGGCCTCGGCGGCATGGCCTTCGAGGCCACCGAGATCGAACTCGCCGAGAACAGCCTCTTCGGGCTCTACACCGACGGCCTCATCGCAGGCGCCGACCATGACGTCGAACGCGGCATGGGCCGCCTCCGCGCCGCGCTGGCCGACCCCGCCGCCGACCTCGCCACGCTGTGCACGGCCGCCGTGCAGCAGCTGGTCCCCGTGCCCCAGCCCGACGACATCGCCCTGCTCCTGGCCCGCACCCACGCCCTGGGCGCCGACCATGTCGCCTCCTGGGAGGTGCCCGTGGACCCGGCCGCCGTCGCCGACGTGCGGGCCCGGGCGGCCCGCCAGGTGGTGGCGTGGGGCTACGACGAGCTGGCGGTGACCACCGAACTCATCGTCAGCGAACTGGTCACCAACGCCATCCGCTACGCCGAACCGCCCATCCGGCTGAAGCTGTTGCGGGACTCCCGGCTGACCTGCGAGGTCGCCGACGCCAGCAGCACCGCCCCCCGCCTGCGGCACGCCCGCAGCATGGACGAGGGCGGCCGCGGCCTCTTCCTGGTGGCCCAGCTCTCCCACCGCTGGGGAGCCCGCTACACCGGGGATGGCAAGATCATCTGGGCTGAGCAGGAGATCCCGCCGGACTAGGCTGCCCTGTCTGCCGCCGGGTTGGGCCAGGGCACGGTGCGGCGCCCGGCCGGCCCGTGGTGATCACTTGCCGGGCGAGTCCCCGCGGGGCGCGACGATGTCCAGGACGGCCATCATGCCCATGTCCTCGTGGTTGAGGATGTGGCAGTGCAGCACGGTCTTCCCGGTGAAGTCGGTGAAGTGGACGCGGATGACCGCCTTGCCGCGCACGGGCACGTCGATGGTGTCGTACCAGCCGTGGGACGGGTCGTGGGGCTTCCCGTCGATGCTCATCAGCTGGAAGTCGTTGGTGTGGAGGTGGAAGGAGTGGGTCTCGTCGGAGTCGTTGCGGATGGTCCACTCCTCGACGCTCTCGAGGGCGCTGGTGAAGTCGATCCGGTGCGGGTCGTACAGCCGGCCGTTGATGTAGAACTTCGTGCCCGCCTTGTTCTCCGTGAAGACGACGGTCTTGCGGGCCGCGATCGTCGCGTTGCTCAGGTCCTCGTGCGGGGCGATACCGGTCGGGAGGGCGGCGCGGCGCACGGGCGTACCGCCGGTGACGACCGTGGCGAGGTCGGTCCGGGGGAACTTGTTCCCGGCCGGGCCGGTGTCGTACGCGAGGGTCTCCAGCCGTGCGGTGCCGGGCGGGCCGCCCTGGACGAGGACGTCGAAGCGGGCCCCGGCCGCGATCACCAGGGTGTCCTGGTCGTACGCCTTGCGGACGGGGATGCCGTCCTGGGCGATCACCCGGAAGCGGAAGCCGGGGAGGTGGAGCTTGTAGTAGATGTTGGCCCCGATGTTGGCGAGCCGCCAGAGCTGGGTCTCGCCTGGCCGGATGTCGATCACCGGGTTCTGCCGGCCGTTGACGGTCCGGTTCGTGGGCGCCCCGATCTTGAGGGGGTGCGTCTTGATCGAATCGCCCTCGACCTGGAAGTCCTTGAGCGCGATCGTGTGCTCGGTGATGCCGCGCAGGGCCGGGGGCAGGTGCTGCTGGAGGCCTTCGACGACGATGACCCCCGACTCGCCGCCGGCGACCTGCGGCGCGGACATCATGTCCGCGTGCGAGTGATACCAGAAGGTGCCGGTCGGATGGTTGAACGGCAGCTGGTACCTGTAGTGGTACGAGTGGTTGTACTTGATGGCGATGAAGACGTCGTCGGAGGGAGCGCGCGGCGAGACGTGGAGGCCGTGCGTGTGCAGGTCGGTGTCCTGGTCGATGCGGTTGGTCATGGTGAGGTCGATGCGGTCGCCGGGGCGTACCCGCAGGGTGGGCGGCATGTACGCGCCGTTGTAGGTGGTGGCGTACAGCCTGCGGTCACCCACCCGCACCTTGCGGCGCTCCACGACGATGGCGGCCTTGAGAAGGCCGTTGCGGCTCACCAGCTCCGGCGGGTCCTGCAACCGCGGACCGGCCG
Organism: Streptomyces sp. NPDC007157; assembly: GCF_040634235.1. Taxonomy (NCBI): domain Bacteria; kingdom Bacillati; phylum Actinomycetota; class Actinomycetes; order Kitasatosporales; family Streptomycetaceae; genus Streptomyces; species Streptomyces sp. NPDC007157. The sequence continues at coordinate 194,583 of NZ_JBEYFE010000003.1, read as the reverse complement.
CGGGGCGGTACCCGGCGTCCGGCGCGGGTCGCCGGGTGGAGTGGGCGTCTCCCGTCGTGGTCCGGTCCCCGCAGCCGGCCAACCAGCCGGTGGTGAGGAGCAGGCCGGCGACCGGCCAGGCCAGCGTGGAACGGATGCGGGACCGGGTCACATCTCTCCCAGGTAAGCCGGGCGACCGGGCGGCGCTGCCACGCCCGAGGTTTCGACGTCACGACGGTCCGGCCGACGGTCCGTCAGCCGGAATGTAAGAGGGAGGCACCCCGTCGCTCGAGGTGCCACGCTCACGAAGCTGCGGCAACCACGCGCGGCGGCAGGGCTTTCACGCGGATGGCGGCGTGGGAGCGGCCGGCCGGCCGGGCGGGGAGTGGGACGGATGTCCGAGGCTCTGTCGAATTCGCACGTTTGGCCGTACGCTGTCAATTCCGAAGGATTCGGCAGCAATTGGGGGAGCCGCCATGTCCGGGGACGCGTACGGTCCGCATCAGGGACCGCCGAATCAGGAGCCTCCGAACCAGGGACCTCCGTTTCAAGGGCCGCCGAGCCAAGGGCCTCCGAACCAGGAGCCTCCGTTTCAAGGGCCGCCGGATCAAGGACATCCCCCACAGGGACCGTCCGGCCACGGGTTCCCGGACCAGGGTTTCGCCGGCCAGGGCTCCCTGGGGCAGGGGTTCTCGGACCAGGGAGGTCCGGGGCAGGGGTTCTCGGGTCAGGGGTTCTCGCGGCCGGGCTTCCCGGCCCCGGGTTCGCTCGTCCCGCCGATGCCGTCGAGTCCGCCGCCCGCTCCGCCGGACGCCCTGCGTGCCGCCGCCGTGGCCCTGCTCAATCTGACCGGGCTCGGCCTCGGCTATCTGCTCGTCCGAAGATGGCTCCCGCTGGCCGTGTGCCTGGCGGCGACCGTCGTCCTGCTGCTCGTCGCGCTTCCCGCGGACGCCGACGGCGTGCCCGGATCCGCGCTCGTCGTCTATGCCGTGTTCCTGCTGCTCGCGGCCCTTCACGGTGCGTTCGTCGGCCTGCGCACCCGGCTGGTGTGGCCGGGACAGCGGCCCCTCGCGCTCGCGTTGGGCGTGGTCCTCCTCGCCGTCCCGGTGGGCGGCGCGCTCTGGTACGACAGCGCCCAGCGGGAAGCCGTCGAACGCGCGCTTCTCGACCGTCTCGACGGCGCCGACGAACGCGTCGACGCGGCCCGGCAGAAGGACTTCGCCACCGCCAAGTCCGAGTACCAGGACGCCCTGGCCGTCTACCGCGACCTCGCGGTCCACCACTCCGGCTCCCGGGCCGCCGCCCAGGTCCCCGACCGCATGAAGACGTACTACACGACGGTCGCGGCGGCCTACGGCCACCAGGACTACTGCGCGGCGGTCGAACCGCTGAAATACCTGCGGACGGTGCCCGACTCCATACCCAGGGACCAGCTCGGCACGCTCACGCACTGGCCCGACGACCGGCTGGCCACCTCGCTGTACGAGTGCGGAGCGGGCGGCCTGGCCGACGGCGGGGGCGACTGGGTCCCCCGGTTCGGCGAACTCCTGAGCACCTTCCCCGGCTCCGACCAGGCCGCCAAGGTCGTCCCCGCCGTGGACACGGCCGAGAAGAAGGCGGCGAAGGCCGTCGCAGGGAAGGATCCCTGTGGCGCCGTCAAGCAGCTGCGCACGCTGAACACCCAGATCGGCCAGCTGTCGAACGGGACCGGCGCCGAGACCGACGGCCTGGTCAAGGTCGCTGACCGGGCCGAGCACAGCGGTGACTCGGGGGAGTACGCGTGCGGCGTCAAGCAGTACCGGGACGGCGACTTCGCGCAGGCGCAGCAGACCATGCGGCAGTTCGTCACCGACAGCCCGCACGACAGGAACCGCGACCGCGCCCGCAAGATCGCCATCGGCGCCGAGGTCGCCCAGACCCTCCCGGCCGCCGGCAAGAAGCTGCCCACCACGGCATCCGGCGGCGGCATCTCGGTGACCGTCAGGAACGACAGCCCCGACGAGATCACCGTTCTCTACACCGGTCCGGTCACCGGCAGCTTCACCCTCGGGCCGTGCGGCAGCTGCGAGGCGTACTCGTTCGCCAGCTCGCTGCTCCCCGGCTGGGAGCCGTGCGGCGACAGCGGCAAGAACTACCCGCAGCACACGATCAGCCTCCCGCCCGGCACCACGTACTTCGTGCACAAACCGAAGAACGACAGCACGGCCACCCCGGGCTCCGACACCGCCAAACTGCGCTACGGCTACATCTACACGGAGTGCGCGTACACGACACAGGCACTGGGGTCGACCTACTAGGCGGGCTGCTCGGCAGAGGTGGTGCCGGTACTGCTGCCCGGCGATCGCGGTGAGCTGCCCGAGCCGGTCGCCGCGGCTGTCCGCCCGCTGGGCGCCGCACCTGTGGCCCGCCCGCCAGGCGACGACAGAACGCGCCGGACGGGCGCGTGGCCGCCGGCCGGGTGCCCGCGGTCCGGCGGCCTTCTCCGGGGCGCGGTGGGGCAGGCGTCAGCGGCGTTCACCTTAGGTTGCAGGTCCAAGGGCATCTCCGCAGGCCACGCCTCGGTATACGGTCCGTAGCGCTCGCCCCGACATAACTGGCCCACGTCAATGAAGATTCCGGCCGAACCCACCGCGCAGGCGCCGCGCGGCCGGCCGACGGGATCGACATGACCGGGTCCGCGCTGTCGGACCGGCGGTAGAGCCGCGGTGCGCCAGTCGATCGGGAGTCGACAGGTCGCCGATCACCGCCCCAGCACGTCGCCCTGTCACTCCACTGCTTCGAGGTGCCCTGTGGCCATGCCCTCTCCTGCCGCGTCCCCGTCCGCGCCGCCCGACACGGGCCCCCGGCACATCACGGTCACCGTCGTGCTGGCCTGCCTGGGCGTGTTCGTCTCCTACCTGCCGGTCGTCGGTGTCTCCGTCGCGCTTCCGGTCATGCAACAGGCACTCGACGCCTCCACGGTGGGGCTCCAGTGGATCACCGACGCCTTCATCCTGCCGACCGCGGCACTGCTGCTGACCTGCGGCATGGTGGGTGACCTGTACGGCCGTAAGAAGACGTATCTGGCCGGGCTGGTGCTGTTCTGCCTCGGCTGCCTGGTGTGCCTGACCGCCGGCAGCGTCGTCCAGGTCTGTGTGGGCCAGGCGCTCACCGGCGTCGGCACGGCCGCGCTGCTGCCGTCCACGCTCGCCCTGATCGGCCATGTCATCCCGGACCCCCGCAGGCGCGCCCGGGCGATAGCCCTGTGGACGGCCGCACTCGGCCTCGGACTCACCCTCGGCCCGGTGGTCAACGGCGTCATCGTGGAGCACGCTAGCTGGCGGTGGATCTTCCTGCCCTCGCTCGTCCTCGCCGTGGTCACGGCCGTGATCGGCGCCGTCGTACTGACCGACTCCCGCGCCGAGCGCGAACGCCACCTGGACATCCCCGGGCAGCTACTGGCCGTCGTCGCCATCACCGGACTCGTCTACGGCGTCATCGAGGGCGGCAGCGACGGCTGGTCGTCGGCCCGGGCGGTGATCGCCTTCGTGGCCGCCGCGGTCGGCGCGGTCGGCTTCGTCCTCGTGGAACTCCGGTCCTCCTGCCCGATGCTGGACATGCGCCTGTTCAGGTCGGCGGCGTTCTCGGGAGCGGCGCTCGTCATGGCCGTCACCCTGTTCGCCCAGGTCGGCCTTGTCTTCGCGCTGAGCGAGTACTTCGGGCTCGTGCACCACGCCTCGACGCTGGACATCGGCATCCGCCTCATCGCCATCAACGGCTTCACGGTGGTGCTCGGCCCGCTGGTCGGGCGGCTGATGAACCGGGCCACGCCCGGCCTGCTGCTGGTCACCGGCCTGGTGATCGGCGGAATCGGCGCCCTCATCATGAACGTCTTCCAGGCCGACACCGGCACCGGCGAGGCCGCCCTGGTCATCGGCGTGCTCGGCATCGGCATCGCGCTGGCCATGGCGCCGATCACCACCATCGCCATGGACGCCCTGCCGCACCGGCTCGGTGGCACCGCCGCCGCGGCCAACAGCGCGCTCCGTCAGATCGGCAGCGCCCTCGGCCCGGCCGTCTTCGGCGTCATCCTCACCCATCGCACCCTGGCCACCCTGCCCGGACACCTCGCCTCGTCCGGGCTGAGCCCCGCCGACCAGGGGCAGGTCGGCGGACTGGTGTCCGGCGTGGGTATCCAGGCGGGAGCCTTCCTGCACCTGAAGACCCCCGAGAGCACCGGACAGGCCCAGGCCGCCTACGGCGCGAGCTTCACCGACGCCCTGCACACCTGCGCCCTCGTCGGCGGGATCGGCATGCTGGTGGCCGCGGTCATCGCCGTGGCCCTGATCGGCATCCGCCCGGCACGGGCCCCGCAGGCCACGGCGGAAGCGACGGCACACCCCGCCGGGGCCGCGAGCTGACGCGCACCGCGAGCGGCCGGCCGTCCGACGACGGCCGGCCGCTCGCCGGGCCCGCTAGCGTGCGAGCAGTTCGAGGGTGTCGATCACCCGGTTCGAGAAGCCCCACTCGTTGTCGTACCAGGCGACCACCTTGATGTGGCGGCCGTCGACGCGGGTGAGGGCCGAGTCGAAGATCGCCGACGCCGGGTTGCCCGTGATGTCCGAGGAGACCAGCGGGTCGTCCGAGTATTCGAGGACGCCCGCGAGCGGCCCCTCCGCGGCGGTGCGGTACGCCGCCAGCACCTCGTCGCGCGTCACGTCACGGGCGACCGTCGTGTTGAGCTCGACGATCGAGCCCACCGGGACCGGCACCCGGATCGAGTCGCCGGACAGCCTGCCGTCGAGGTTCGGCAGCACCAGGCCGATCGCCTTGGCGGCGCCGGTCGTGGTCGGCACGATGTTGACACCGGCGGCACGGGCGCGACGGGGGTCGCGGTGCGGGCCGTCCTGCAGGTTCTGCTCCTGCGTGTAGGCGTGCACCGTGGTCATGAACCCGTGCTCGATACCGGCGAGTTCGTCGAGGACGGCGGCGAGCGGCGCGAGCGCGTTGGTCGTGCACGAGGCGTTGGAGACGATCGTGTGCGTGTCCGGGTCGTAGGCACCGGTGTTCACGCCGTACGCGAGCGTGACGTCGGCACCGTCCGACGGCGCGCTGACCAGGACCTTCCTGGCGCCGGCGTCGAGGTGGGCGCGGGCCGCCTTGGCCGACGTGAAGCGGCCGGTCGACTCCAGCACGATGTCCACGCCGAGCGCGGCCCACGGCAGCTGCGCCGGTTCCCGTTCGGCGAGCACCTTGATACGACGGCCGTCCACGACGAGGACGTCCCCGTCCACGGTCACCGGGCGCCCGAGGCGCCCCGCCGTGGAGTCGAAGGCGAGCAGCCGTGCCAGAGCGGTGGGCTCCGTGAGGTCGTTGACGGCAACGATCTCCAGGTCGCCGTCCCGCTCCAGCAGGGCGCGCAGCACATTGCGTCCGATGCGGCCGAATCCGTTGATGGCGATACGAGTCATAAGTGGTGTCCCTTCGGTACGCCACCAGGTTCGCGGGGCGCGCCCGGGCACGACAGCGGCGAGATCGCCATGGTTCAAAAGGATCCCGCCACTTAGGCCGCAGGGGTGGGGGAAACGTCGGGACTGCCGCCGGCCGGTGGAGCCGCTTTTTGCCGTGCCCGCCGCGGACGCGCTCTCACACGACCACCACCTCGGTCACCGCGTCGCGTACGTCGAACTCAGGCGGCGGCGTACACGTCGGCCCAGTGGATCGCGTGGTTCCGTTCCCGGCGGTCGCCGTGTGCGGTGGCGAGGAAGTCGATGATCGCCAGGCCGCGGCCGTGCTCTTCGGGGGTGCAACTGGCTGCCCAGTCACCGTCCGCGGCCGCCGGGCCTCCGTCGGAGACCTCGATGTGCACCCGGTGGGTGCACAGATCATGGCTCAGCCTGAGGTTGAGCGGCGGCTGGGCGTGCTCCACGGCGTTGGTGACGAGTTCGGAGACGGCCAGCAGCACCGAGTCGGCGGGGTCGTCGGCGACCTGCCAGCGGGCGAGCATCTCCTTGGTGATCTGACGGGCCTCGCCGGCGGCTTCCGGGTGGTGGGTCAGGGGCCAGCCGAGGGCTGGGGTACAGGCGCAGGTCACGGTCATCACCTTCTCCGTCCGGCGCCTTGTAAGGCTCGCCACTATCTATAGCACTGGCTATATAGTTTGTCTATATGGATTCCGAAATATCCTAGTTTCTTCCCCATCTGTCTAGACGTTTTATATAGAGGGTGTTATGAATGTAGGCATGGATGAGACATCCGAAGAGGGAGCCCAGCGGGTGGCGGCCGCACTGCACGAGCTGACCACCGGATTGGTCCGGCACCTCACGTCCACCTGGCAGGGCATGAGCCTGACCACCGCTGCCACGCTCGGCAGGCTCGGCCGGGAAGGCCCGGTCCGGCTGACCACGCTGGCCGCGGCGGAGCGGGTGACCCAGCCGTCGATGACCGTGCTGGTGCAGCGGCTGGAAGCCCAGGGTCTGGCATCGCGGATCAGTGATCCCGAGGACGGGCGGGTCCGCCTCGTCGCCATCACGGACGCCGGGCGTGAACTCCTGGCCGAGCACCGCCGGGCGGGGGACGCCCGGGTCGCCGAACTGCTGGCCGGGTTGCCCGAGCACGACGTGCAGGTGCTGGGAGTGGCCGTACACACGGTCATGCCCATCATCCGGCGGATGCTCGGGACCGATCCGCGGACCGCCACCAAGGACGGCGGCGGACCGCCGACCGCCTGAACCTCCGGGCTCCTCGATGTCTCCTCCCGCGGGCAGGACCTGCCTCCCGAACCACCTTTCCGGAGAGGGCGGAGAACCCATGAGCACCAACTACTCGGCACCTGGTACCGACGTACTGCCGACGGACGTGCCGGACTACCCGATGCCCCGGGCGGCCGGCTGTCCGTTCGACCCGCCGCCGACCCTGCGCGCCCTGCAGGACCGGGCCCCGATCAGCAGGGTCCGGCTGTGGGACGGCAGCACGCCGTGGCTGGTCACGCGCTACGAGGACATACGGACGCTGCTGGCCGATCCCCGGATCAGCTCGGACAGCACCCAACCGCACTTCCCCCATCAGAGTCCGGCCATGAAAGAGCGCCGGACGCAGGTGCGGACCTTCATCAACAGGGACGATCCGGAGCACGCCCGGCTTCGCCGGATGGTGACCGCGGCCTTCTCCATCAAGCGGGTGGAGGCGCTGCGGCCGACCGTCCAGAAGATCGTCGACGGTCTGATCGACACCATGCTCGCCGGGCCCAAGCCGGCGGACCTGGTCCAGGAGTTCGCGTTGCCGGTGCCGTCACTGGTGATCTGCGAGCTGCTCGGCGTCCCGTATGCCGACCACGACTTCTTCCAGGCCGACAGCAAGATTCTGATCAGGCGCACCACCACCGTGGAACAGGCACGGGTGGCCACCCGCGAGCTGATGGACTACCTGGACCGGCTGATCGGCGCCAAGCTGGCCCACCCGGCCGACGACCTGCTCTCCACGCTGGCCGAGCGGGTGAGGACCGGTGAACTCCCCAGGTCCGAAGCGGCCGGTACGGGGATGCTGCTACTGATCGCCGGGCACGAGACCACCGCCAACATGATCGCGCTCGGCACCCTGGCTCTGTTGCGGAACCCCGGCCAGCTGGCCCGGCTGCGCGAGAGCGACGACCCGAAGACGGTCGCCTCGGCGGTCGAGGAACTCCTGCGCTACCTCAGCATCGTGCACAGCGGACGCCGCCGGGTGGCCCTGGAGGACATCGAGACCGGCGGTGTGACCATCCGAGCCGGCGAAGGCGTCGTCCTCGCCAACGACGTCGCCAACCGCGATTCCGCCGCCTTCCCCGCTCCCGACCGGCTGGACATCGACCGCAACCCCCGCCACCACGTGGCCTTCGGCTTCGGCGTCCACCAGTGCCTGGGCCAGCCACTGGCCCGGGTGGAGCTGCAGGTCGTCTACAGCACCCTCTACCGCCGGATCCCCACGCTGCGGCTCGCGGTGGATCTCGACCGGATCCCGTTCAAGCACGACGGGAACGTCTACGGCGTCTACGAACTGCCCGTCACCTGGTGACCGCGGCCGACTGCCGTACAGGAAAGGAGAATCCGATGAAGGTGATCGTCGACCAGAACAAGTGTGTGGCCTCCGGTCAGTGCGTGCTCAGCGCGCCCGAGGTGTTCGACCAGCGCGAGGAGGACGGCATCGTCGTCCTGCTCGCCGCGACCCCGCCCGAGGGCGTCGAGGACGACGTCCGGCAGGCCGCCGCCCTCTGTCCGGCCCAGGCGATCTGGGTGGAGGAACAGGGGGCCGAGCGATGAAGCGCATCGTTGTCGTGGGAGCCTCGGCCGCAGGACTGACCGCGGCCGAGGCCATCCGTCGCCGAGGCTGGGGCGGCACCCTGACGCTGATCGGCGCGGAGTCCCGTCCGCCGTACGACCGGCCGCCGCTGTCCAAGCAGATCCTGACCGGCGCCTGGGAGCCCGAACGGGCCACCCTGCGCTCGCTGCCGGACCTCGCGCGGCTGCGGGCCGACCTGCGGCTCGGACAGCGCGCCACCGCCCTCGACGTCCCGCGCCACCGGGTGCGCCTGGCCGACGGCGCGAGCGTCCGCTTCGACGCGCTGGTCATCGCCACCGGTGTGGCCCCCCGGCGCATGCCCGACAGCGACCTGGCCGGAGTCCACGTCCTGCGCACCCTCGACGACGCGATCGCCCTGCGCGCCGCGCTGCGGGCCGGGCCCCGGGTGGTCGTGGTCGGGGCCGGGTTCCTCGGCACCGAGGTCGCCGCGGCCGCCCGGACCATGGGCCTGGAGGTGACCGTGGCCGAGCCGGAGCCGGTCCCGGTGCGGCGCCCGTTCGGGGACCGTATCGGCGCACTGGTCGCCGACCTGCACCGTGCTCACGGCACGCGGCTGCGCTGTGGGGTGCCGGTACGCCGGCTGCGCGGCGCGAGCGGCCGGGTGACCGGAGTGGAACTCGGCGACGGCACCACGCTGCCGGCCGACGTCGTCGTCCTGGCCCTCGGCGCCACGCCCGCGACCGGCTGGCTGGCGGGTTCGGGCCTGCGCCTGGGAGACGGAGTGGAGTGCGACGCGTACTGCCGGGCCGCACCCGGTGTCTACGCCGCCGGCGACGTCGCCGCCTGGCCCAACGCGCACTTCGGCACCCGCATGCGCCTCGAGCACCGGATGAACGCCACCGAACAGGCCCTGGCCGCGGTCGGCAACCTGCTCGGCGACGCCACGCCGTACGCGTCCGTTCCCTACTTCTGGACCGACCAGTACGACACCAGGATCCAGGCGTACGGCATCTTCCCGCCGGGTGCGGAGCTGCGGTTCGTCCACGGCGATCCGTCGGACGCCCACTTCGCCGCCGCCTACGGGCACCACGGGAGGGTGGTCGGCGTACTCGGCTGGAACGCCCCGCGCCAGGTGCGCACGCTGCGCCGTCTGGTCGTCGACCGCACGCCGTGGACAGCGTTCCGGGCCGCACCATCGCGCAGCCCGGCCATCGTGAACTGACCGCCGGTTCCTCATCGGAAGCGACGGGGGAGGAGTGCCGGTGACCACCGAGCAGCGCCCCCGCACCGCAGGCAGCGCCCCCGGCGTCCGGGCCCGCGGTCGCCGTACCTGGATCGGCGCCGACCACCCCCACTACAAATGGGTGGCGTTGACCAACACCACGCTCGGCGTCCTGATCGCGAGCATCAACACCTCGATCGTGCTGATCTCACTGCCCGGGATCTTCACCGGCATCCACCTCGACCCGCTGCGGCCGGGCAACGTCAACTACCTGCTGTGGATGCTGATGGGCTACCTGCTCGTCACCGCCGTGCTGGTGGTGGCCCTGGGCCGGCTCGGCGACATGCGGGGCCGGGTACGCGTCTACAACCTCGGATTCGTCATCTTCACCGTCACCTCGGTGATCCTCTCCGTCGACCCGCTGCAGGGCCCGGCCGGGGCGCTGTGGCTGATCGGATGGCGGATCGTGCAGGCCGTCGGCGGTTCGATGCTGATGGCCAACTCGACCGCCATCCTCACCGACGCCTTCCCCGACCGGCAGCGCGGCATGGCGCTCGGCGTGAACATGGTCGCCGGTATCTCCGGCTCGTTCATCGGACTGATCCTCGGCGGTGTGCTCGTGGAGTGGGACTGGCACTCCATCTTCTGGGTCAACGTGCCCATCGGGCTGATCGGCACGGTGTGGGCGTACAAATCCCTGCACGAGACGGGCACCCGCGCTACCGGGCGGATCGACTGGTGGGGCAACCTCACCTTCGCCGCCGGGCTCACCGTGCTGCTGGCCGCCATCACCTACGGCATCCAGCCGTACGGCGGCCGCACGATGGGCTGGACCAACCCCTGGGTGCTCGCCGGTCTCATCGGGGGCGCGCTCGTGCTGGCCGTCTTCTGCGCCGTGGAGACCAGGGTCGGCGAACCGATGTTCCCGCTGCGGCTGTTCCGCGACGCCTCCTTCGCCGGCGGCAACGCCGCCACGCTGCTCGGCGCGATCGCCCGCGGCGGCCTGCAGTTCATGCTCATCATCTGGCTGCAGGGCATCTGGCTGCCCCTGCACGGCCACGACTACGCCGACACCCCGCTGCTGGCCGGCCTCTACCTGCTGCCCCTCACCATCGGCTTCCTGGCCGCCGGGCCGGTGTCCGGAGCGCTGTCGGACAGATTCGGAGCCCGGCCGTTCGCCGCCGCCGGCTGCGTCGTGACGGCCGCCTCCTTCGCCGGGCTCCTGCTGCTGCCCACCGACTTCTCCTACGGTCCCTTCGCCGCCCTGATCTTCCTCAACGGCCTGGGCAACGGTCTGTTCGCGGCGCCGAACACCTCGGTCATCATGTCCAGCGTCCCGCCGGACGCCCGCGGTGCCGCCTCCGGCATGCGCGCCACGTTCCAGAACGCCGGCATGGTGCTGTCCATGGGGGTCTTCTTCTCCCTGATGGTCGCCGGACTCGCCGGCTCGCTGCCGCACACCCTCACCTCCGGGCTCACCGCCCAGCACGTGCCCGCGCCCGCTGCTCACCACGTCGCCTCGCTGCCACCGGTCGAGGTCCTGTTCGCCGCCTTCCTCGGCTACAACCCCATCCGGCAGCTCCTCGGCCCGGCCCTCCTGGGCCACCTGCCGGCGGCCGCCGCCGCCCAACTGACCGGGCGGGAGTTCTTCCCCCACCTGATCGCGCGGCCCTTCCACGACGGCCTGGTCGTCGTCTTCACCCTGGCCATCGCCATGGCCCTCGTCGCCGCGGTCGCCTCGCTGATCCGTGCCCGCACCGGGATCACGCGAGCGGCAGCCCGCGCGGCCCGGCGTGCCGGGACATCGCGGGGAGTGGTGGCCGAGCGATTCGGCCCGGTGTCGCACGAACGGCCGGGAGCCGTGCGACCTCCCGCCCCCGGCCCCGGAAGGATCCGTGCCGAGCACGGCGACGGCTGCGTCCGTGAGAGTGCCGAACGGGACCGAGGCGCGAAGGACGAGGACCAGGGCGCCGGATGACGGCGTCGACGTCATGCCTGGGCGGTCATGCCTGGGCGGCGGCCTCGATGCCCGTGACGAGCCGGTGGCTGCGCACCACGTGGGCGAAGCCGGGAACCTGGGATCGGTCGAACGTGAGCACGTGGGCGACCGGCGCCGTCCCGCGGCCGCTACTCGCCCTTGGTGAAAGTGCGCCGGTAGTCGCTCGGCGTCGTACCGAGAATCCGCTGGAAGTGCAGCCGCAGATTCGCCCCGGTGCCGAGTCCCACGTCGTCGGCGATCTGCTCGACGCTCCGCTCCGACCGCTCCAGCAGTTCCCGGGCCAGGTCGATCCGGGCACGCATCACCCACTGCATCGGCGTGTACCCGGTGTCCTCGACGAACCGCCGCGAGAACGTACGTGCCGACACCCCCGCATGCCGGGCGAGCGCGTCGAGGGTGAGCGGCTCGCCGAGCCGGTGCAGCGCCCACTCGCGGGTCACCGCGAACCGCTCACCCAGCGGCTCGGGCACACTGCGCGGCACGTACTGCGCCTGGCCGCCGCTGCGGTAGGGGGCCGCGACCAGCCGCCGGGCCGCGTGGTTCGACGCGGCCACCCCGAGGTCACCGCGCAGGATGTGCAGGCACAGGTCGATGCCCGAGGCGGCGCCCGCCGACGTCAGCACGCTGCCCTCGTCGACGAACAGCACGTTCTCGTCGACCCTGACCAGCGGATGTCTCTCGGCGAGCGCGCGCGTGTAGTGCCAGTGCGTGGTGGCGCGCCGGCCGTCGAGCAGTCCCGTCGCGGCGAGCGCGAAGGCCCCCGTCGAGATGGCCGCCAGCCGCGCGCCCCGCTCGTGCGCGGCGAGCAGCGCGTCGACGACCGCCCGCGGCGGGTCCTCCCGGTCGGGGAACCGGTAGCCGGGCACGAACACGATCTCCGCCCACTCCAGCGCGTCGAGGCCATGGGCGACGTGGTACGACAGCCCGTCGCCGCCGGTGACCAGACCGGGCGCCGCACCGCACACCCGTACCTCGTACGGCATGCTCGCCCGGGTCGTGAACACCTGCGCCGGGATACCGACGTCGAGGGGCTTCGCGCCCTCCAGCACGAGGACGGCGACATGATGCAGGCAGGTGGGAGGCACGTCGAACAGGGTACGAGGACACGACCGACGCCCGGGACGGCCCGCACACCGGACTCGACGGAGTCAGAGCCCCTCGTCCATCCGGATCACCTTGCGCAGCCCCTCCGCCGCTTCCTCCGGGTTCTCGCCCGCACGCTGATCGGGCAGCGCGGCGGCGCTGCTGTCCGGGCACCTCACCGCCCGTGCGCCGCCGGACCGCTGGGGCGTACCGGCAGTGCTCGTCGAGAGGCACCGGGAGTTGTCCCTTCTCCCCGGTCCCGCCTTTCCCCGGTCTTGCCTGAGATGGCCGGGATCCACGCGCCGGTCCCGGAGAGCCCGGTCGTCGGGGTGATCACCTCGCAGGTCCGGCTGGAGCCCACTTCGTCATCCGCGGCCCGGTGAACTGCGCGGTGGCGCGGTGCTGTCCCTGACCACCAGACGGGCCGGGACGAGATCGGTGCCGGGAGACGAGTCGTCCCGGGTGCGGATCTGGCGCAGGACACCCTGGACGCAACGGCGGCCGACCTCGGCGAAGTCCTGGTGGACGGTGGTGAGGGGCGGGATGAAGAAGGCCGCGTCGGGGGTGTCGTCGAACCCCACGACACTCACGTCGTCGGGCACGGACCGGCCCTGTTCGTGGAGGGCGCGCAACACACCCAGCGCCATCTGGTCGTTGGACGCGAACACCGCGGTGCAGTCGGGCTCCCGGGCCAGCGCGAGTCCGGCCGCGTAACCGGACTCGGCCGACCAGTCCCCGTGCAGCGGCGCCGGAACCGGGCGTCCGGCCTCCTCCAGCTCGGCCCGCCAGGCCTGGGTGCGGCGCTGGCCCGCGTACGACGTTCCGGGACCGGTCACATGCCACACGGTCCGGTGGCCCAGGTCCAGCAGATGCCGTACGGCCTTCCGGGCGCCGTCGGCCTGGTCGGTGTCGACCACGCTGTAGCGGTCCCCGGCGTCCGAGTCCACGACCACCACATGGACGCCGGGGGGCAGTTGGACCGTGCTGGTGTCGAGCAGATGGATCTCCATGATGACGATCACGGCGTCCACCGCCAGCTCGCCCATCCGCGTGAAGGCCCCGAGCACGTTGTCCTGCGTGGCCACGTCGATGGGAATGAGGGTGATCGCGTACCCCTCGGCCGCGGCGTGGGTGGCGATCGCCTCCACGGTACGGCTGCTGCCCGTCGAGGAGAGGCTGAACAGGATCACACCGATGGTGTTGAACCGGCCGTAACGCAGGGCGCGGGCCGCGCTGTTGGGCCGGTAGCCGAGCTCCCGCATGGCGGCCAGCACCTGCTCCCGGGTGGAACTGATCACCCCGGCATGGCCGTTGGAGACCCGGGAGACCGTCTGCGAGGAGACACCGGCGAGCCTGGCGACGTCCGCCATCGAGACCCGCTGCTTGCGGCGCCCGCCCGGCACCCCGGAACCGCCCCGCCGCACACCGCCCGTGGCCGACGGGAGCGGTGCCCCCGGCTCGTTCAGCTCCATCGGCTCACCCCCCAAGTCTCCTTCACGTACCGGATGTTACGGAGCGGGAAACCTTGACGGCCGCAGGAGCGGATGCCACGATTCCGACGCTTTCGAGTTTACGTGAACATCGCCGTGTGACCAGCCCGGACGGAGATCTCCGCGCCGCGTCGCGCAGCGCATGTTCACGTAAACACGCCCGGTCGGTGTTTACGTGAACATGCGACCGGGGCCACGAGCCGCCGCGCCGAGCCGCCGTCTCCTGAAAGGGCACGTTGATGCGCAAGACCCCCGCCGGAACCCGGATCACCCCTCGCAAGCGCGCCGCCCTGGCGGCGGTCGCGATCGCCGCGGTCGGCGCCACGACCCTCACCGGCGGCCCCGCCTCCGCCGCCGTACCAGGCCATGGCACCAGCCAGTTCAAGGGCGTCAACTGGGCCGACCCGCGCGACAACTACGCCGACGACCCGGTGGCCCTCTCCGGCCTGTCGCTCTCCGACAGCTACGCGCAGACCTACGCCAAGGCGACCCGCGTGATCGCGGCGTTCCGCGCCAACCTCGGGGCCAACACCGTACGGCTGCCCATCAACCCCTACACGGTGAACGGCTCCTACTGGAAGTCGTACCGAGGGGTCATCGACGCGGCCTCGGCGCAGGGCTTCAAGGTGATCGTCTCCTACTGGGAGGGCACCGGCGCGAACAAGGACGGCTTCATCGACGACGAGGCCACCTACTGGCCGATGTGGAACACCGTCGTGAAGGCCTACCGGCACGACCCGCACGTCTACTTCGAGCCGATGAACGAGCCGCACGGCTACACCGACGCCGAGTGGGCCGACCTCGCCGCCAAGTGGCTGGCGACCTACCCTTCGGTCCCGCACGACCGGGTCTTCGTCAGCGGCGCCGGCTACAACGACCACGTCACCACCGTCTGCGCCGACCCGCGCCTGAAGGGCACCTACCTCTCCCTGCACCACTACGGTTTCTGGAAGAGCTACGCCACGTACGACCAGTGGGCGGCCGACCTGAAGGAGCGGCTCGGTGACTGCGCGGGCCGGACCGTCGCCGACGAGTTCGGCGCCCCGATGACCACGGGCCTCGACTACAACGTGCCGACGCCCGACGACAACTCCGTCAACTTCATCCAGGCCGACACGGACCTGTTCCGCAAGCTCGGCATGGGCTCGGTGTACTGGCCCGGTCTGCGCACCGACGACACCTACTCGATCCAGAAGCTGATCGGCGACACCTCCCGCCCCTGGCTGGCCACCACCAACCAGTCCGGCGCCGACCGCCTCGCCTGGGCGTGGGGCCGCGGCCGGCCGGTGAGCGGCTGACCGACTCCGGGCCGGCCGCGGTGCCGATGTGCGCCACGAACACCGCGGCCGGCCCGGCGGCGTGTCCTACCCGGCCCGGCGGCCCGCTGCCGAGGCGAACCCCAGCCAGGTGTGCCGGTTACCGGCCCAGCACCAGCCCACCTTGGGCGCGTTGCGGCGCTCACGGCCGTCCCGTCCGGTGCCGTTGCTGATCCAGATCGCCGGAGTGCGCGCGTCCAGGGCGCCGTTGGCCTTCCGCAGCCGCGAACCGATGGTCATGAAGCAGTGGTTGCGCTCCAGGACGGCGGGCTGTTGCAGCACCCAGTGGATGCCCTCGCTGAGCAGCAACGGGGTGCGGTCCTGCGCGGTCAGCGCGGGCAGTGCCTCGTCAGGGCTCCAGTTCGCCATACCGTCGCCCCGGTCGAGACCGGTGAGGACGTAGAGCGGGGCGTCGGGCAGCGCGATCGTGTCGAGCGGGGCGAAGAGGTCGGCGTCGGTCATGTCGGTGACGACGAACCCCGGCCGGTCGTCGTGCCGGAGCAGCGGCGCGAGCGCGGCGGCGGGGGCGTGCTCCGGACGGACGGCGAGCAGGGCACCCGGCCCGGCAGGGGCTGTGGCGACGGCGCGGACCTCGGCCGGGGACAGCCCGGCGATCTCGTGCACCCCCGACTCGATGAGTCGCTCGGCCTGCGTGCCGAGGGAGGGGAGTGCGGGGAGGACGGTGGAGGTGACGGACGCGGATGCGGGCACGATGCTCCCAGGGTCGGGGACGGGATCGGCCCTGAGGCAACGAGGCGGGCCGCCCGGATGTTCCCGTACATCCCCTACAGACGGCGCAGATACGTCAGACCGGGGTGGCCGGAGAGCCGTGTCTCGCCGGTGACGGTGAAGCCGGCCCGGGCCAGGACGGCCCGGGACGCCGCGTTGCCGAGGGTGGTCGCGGCCCGCAGGAAGGTCAGTCCGTATCCGGTGGCGGCGAGGTCGCAGATCTCCCGCGCGGCCCAGGTGGCCAGCCCCCGCCCCGCGGCCCGCTCCGCGATCCGGTAGCCGAGGTCGGCGCCGCCGTCCGCCACGTCCACCAGGTTGACCCGCCCCAGCGCTTCGCCCGCCTCGCCGACCACCACATGGAAGTAGCAGATCCCGGCCGCCTGTTCGGCGAGCAGCGCGCGGTGCCGCTCCTCGAACCGGGCGAAGTAGTCGTCGCCGCGGTCGGGGATGGTCGCCGCGAAGTAGGCGCGGTTCTCCTCCTCGAAGGCGAGGATCGCCGGGGCGTGGTCCGGACGGAGCAGTTGCAGTTCGGGCATGCGGAGGACAGTAGGCACCACGGCCGTCCGGTCGCCAGCGTATTAACCCTTGCGCAGGTCCTTGACCCTGCGGAGCTTGCCGAGGGAACGCTCCAGGGTCTCCGGGTCGACGATGTCGACCTCCACGGTGACGCCGACGCCGTCCTTGACGCCCTGGGCGATCGTCCTCGCGGCGGCCTCACGGTCGGCGGGACCGGCGTCGGGCCGGGCCTCCACACGGACGGTCATGTGGTCCATCCGGCCGCGCTGACCGATCTGGATCTGGAAGTGCGGGGCCACGCCGGGCGTGCGCAGCACGATCTCCTCCACCTGGCTGGGGAAGACGTTGACCCCACGCAGGATGATCATGTCGTCGCAGCGGCCGGTGATCTTCTCGATCCGGCGCAGGCCGGGACGCGCGGTGCCCGGCAGCAGCCGCGTCAGGTCCCGGGTGCGATACCGGATGATGGGCAGCGCCTCCTTCGTGAGCGAGGTGAAGACCAGCTCACCGTTCTCGCCCTCGGCCAGCACCTCGTCGGTCAGCGGGTCCACCACCTCGGGGAGGAAGTGGTCCTCCCAGACGTGCAGTCCGTCCTTGGTCTCCACGCACTCCTGGGCGACACCCGGGCCGATGACCTCGGACAGCCCGTAGATGTCGACCGCGTGGATGTCCAGGCGCTCCTCGATCTCACGGCGCATCTCCTCCGTCCAGGGCTCGGCACCGAAGATGCCGACCTCCAGGGAGGTGGAGCGGGGATCGATGCCCTGACGCTCGAACTCGTCGAGCAGGGTCAGCATGTAGGAGGGCGTGACCATGATGATCTCGGGACGGAAGTCCTGGATGATCTGCACCTGACGCGCGGTCATGCCGCCGGAGGCGGGGATCACGGTGCACCCGGCGCGTTCCGCGCCGTAATGGGCGCCCAGACCGCCGGTGAACAGGCCGTAGCCGTAGGAGATGTGCACCTTGTGCCCGGGCCGGCCGCCGGCCGCCCGGATGGAGCGGGCGACGACGTCCGCCCACATGGACAGGTCGTTGTCGGTGTAGCCGACCACGGTGGGGCGGCCGGTGGTGCCGCTGGAGGCGTGTACGCGCCGCACCTCGGACATCGGGACCGCGAACATGCCGAAGGGGTAGGTGTCCCGCAGGTCCGCCTTGGTCGTGAAGGGGAAGCGGGCGAGGTCCGCGAGGGTGTGGCAGTCCTCGGGCCGCACACCGGCCGCGTCGAACTTCTCGCGGTACAGCTCCACGTTGTCGTACGCGTGCCGCAGCGTCGCGCGCAGCCGGGTGAGCTGAAGCGCCGTCAGCTCCTCGCGGGACATCCGCTCGGCGTCGTCCAGGAGCGCCTCGGGGAGCGGCTCCCCCCGCCGGGTGGCCCTCGGCTCGGGCGCGATCACTTCGCTGCTCATCACGGCTCCTCAATCCGTGCGCGGAGGGTGCGACTGCGGCCGCGGAACTCCGCGATCACTTCGTCTCCGCGCACAACGCTCACGTCGTAGACACCGCTGCGGCCGAACCGAACGCGCTCACGCGCCGTGGCCACCAGCACATCGCCTTCGTACGCGGGGGCGATGAAGTCGATGTCGGCGCCGGCGGCGACGGTCACGGGACCGTGGCTGTTGCAGGCACAGGCGAACGCGGTGTCGGCGAGGAGGAAGAGATAGCCGCCGTGGGCGATCCGGTGCCCGTTGACGTGCGAGGGCGCCACGGTCATCCGCAGTACGGCAGTCCCCTCGCCGTGCTCGAGCAGCTCGATGCCGAGCCCCTGTGACGCCTCGTCCGCGGCGAACATCGTCTCGACGGGGCCAGGCGTCGTATCCGGTACCCGGGTCGTCATTTCCACCACCTTGTGGACCGACCGAACATTCGGTTAGCGTGCGGTGTGGTCAAGGTAATCCAGCGAGACCCCCGCATGTCAAGAGGTGTAGCGCATGCCGCAGAAGACCCCTGAGAGGCCCGGCCGCCCCGCCCGTCACCGCGCGCCGACCGAGCGTGCGGCGGACGCCGTCGCGAGCCGCGATCACCGGTCCCCGCACCTGGAGTCGCCGAGCAGATCCGTCTACGGCGAGTACGCCGCGAAGGGCAGGGAGGCCGCCTGATGCCGGACGTCTACCTGATCGACGGGGCCCGCACCCCGCAGGGCCGCTACGGCGGAGCCCTGGCCGCCGTGCGCCCCGACGACCTCGCCGCCCTCGTCGTCGCCGAGGCCGTGCGGCGCGCCGGAGTGCCCGGCGAGGCCGTGGACGAGGTCGTTCTCGGAGCCGCCAACCAGGCGGGCGAGGACAACCGGGACGTAGCCCGGATGGCGGTGCTGCTCGCCGGCCTGCCGCACACCGTGCCCGGCTACACCGTCAACCGCCTGTGCGCGTCCGGCCTGACCGCGGTGGCCTCCGCGGCCCAGACGATCCGCGCCGGGGAGGCCGGTCTGGTGGTCGCCGGGGGAGTGGAGTCCATGACCCGGGCGCCCTGGGTGATGGAGAAGCCCGGCACTCCGTGGGCCAAGCCGGGGCAGGTGCACGACACCGCCCTGGGCTGGCGGTTCACCAACCCGCGCTTCACCGCCGCCGACCGCGCCGTCCCCGGGGACGCCGGACCGGAGGCGGTCAAGGTCACGCTGTCCATGGGCGAGACCGCGGAGGAGGTCGCGGCCCTGGACGGCATCACCCGCGCCGAGTCCGACGCCTTCGCCCTGCGCAGCCACCAGCGGGCCGTGGCCGCCCAGGAGGCGGGCCGCTTCGACCGCGAGATCGTCCCCGTCCCCGTGCGGGACGGCGAGGTGACCCGGGACGAGGGCCCCCGCCCCGGCACCACCCTGGAGAAGCTGGGCTCCCTGCGCACCGTCTTCCGCGAGAACGGCATCGTCACCGCGGGCTCGTCCTCCCCGCTGTCCGACGGCGCGGCGGCCCTGACGGTCGCCAGTGCCGAGGCGGTGGAGCGCTACGGCCTCACCCCCCGGGCCCGGATCGTCGCCTCGGCCTCCGCCGGGGTACAGCCCAACCTCATGGGTCTCGGACCGGTCCCCGCCACCGAGAAGGCGCTGGCCCGGGCCGGGTGGCGGACCGGCGACCTGGACGCCGTCGAACTCAACGAGGCCTTCGCCGTACAGGCCCTGGCCGTCATCCGCCGGCTCAAGCTCGACGAGGACAAGGTCAACGCCGACGGCGGCGCCATCGCCCTCGGGCATCCGCTCGGCTGCTCCGGCGCCCGCATCCTGCTCACCCTCCTCGGCCGCCTCGAACGCGAGAACGGCCGCCGTGGCCTGGCCACGCTCTGCGTGGGTGTGGGCCAGGGCGTCGCACTGCTGGTGGAGCGGGTGTGACCACGTCCTCGTCGTACGACACCCTGCTGGTGGAGGAGCGGGCCGACCGGGTCGTCGTCACCCTCCACCGCCCCGAGGCCCGCAACGCCATCAGCGGCCGCATGATCAGCGAACTGCACCAGGTGTGCGAGCGACTGGAGCGCGAGCCCAGGCTGCTGCTCCTGACCGGCCACGGCGGGGTCTTCGCGGGCGGCGCCGACATCGCCGAGCTGCTGGAGCGCGGCCGCGACGAGGCGCTCCAGGGCATCAACAGCCGTCTGTTCGAACGCGTCCGGCGGCTGCCCATGCCCACCCTGGCCGCTGTCGAGGGCTGGGCGCTGGGCGGCGGGGCCGAGCTGGCCTACGCCTGTGACCTGCGGATCGCCGGTCCGGGCGCGGTCTTCGGCAACCCCGAGCCGGGCCTCGGCATCCTCGCGGCGGCCGGCGCCTGCTGGCGGCTGCCCGAGCTGGTCGGGGAGTCGGTCGCCAAGCAGATCCTGCTCGCCGGCCGCAACCTCGACGCCCCGGCGGCGCTCGCCACGGGGCTGGTCATGGAGGTCGTCCCCGCCGAGGAACTGCTGGAGAGCGCCCACGCGCTGCTCGACCGCATGGCGCGGTCCTCGGCCACCGCCCTGCGCCTGACGAAGCTCGTCGTGGACTCGCCCGGGGCCCACCCGGTCGCCGACGACCTGGCGCAGGCCGTGCTCTTCGAGGGCGCGGACAAGAAGGACCGCATGACACGTTTTCTTGAGAAGAGGAGTCGCGCATGACCTCGGCACCCGACACCGTCGCGGTCATCGGCGGCGGCCGGATGGGCGCGGGGATCGCCCAGTCCTTCGCCACCGCCGGCTCCGCCGTGACCGTGGTGGAGAGCGGGGCCGAGGCCGCCGCCGCGGCGCTGGAGCGGATCGGCGGCAGCCTGCGGCGGGCCGGGGAGCGCGGCCACCTGAGCGAGCCCGCGGAGCGGGTGGCCGGCCGGGTGACCGTCGTACCCACGGTGGACGCCCTGCCGCCGCAGACCGGACTGGTCGTGGAGGCCGTACCCGAGGACGCGGCGCTCAAGGCCCGCCTGCTGAAGGCCGCCGAGGAGGCGGTGGGCGACACGACCGTCCTGGCCACCAACACCAGCTCCTTGTCGGTCACCGACCTCGCCGCCGTCCTGCGACGGCCCGAACGGTTCCTCGGGATGCACTTCTTCAACCCGGTGCCGGCCTCCGCGCTCGTCGAGATCGTCGTCGCCCCCGACACCGCCGAGCACACCGTGCGGGCCGCTCTGGAGTGGACCAGGGCGCTGGGCAAGCGGGACGTCGTGGTCAAGGACTCGCCCGGCTTCGCCAGCAGCCGGCTCGGCCTGGTCCTGGGCCTGGAGGCGATCCGCATGGTCGAGGAGGGCGTCGCCGCGCCCGAGGCCATCGACGACGCGATGCGGCTCGGCTACAAGCACCCCATGGGGCCGCTGCGCCTGACCGACCTGGTCGGGCTCGACGTGCGGCTCGCCATCGCCGAGCACCTGCACGCCACCCTCGGCGACCGCTTCGCACCGCCGCGGCTGCTGCGCGAGAAGGTGGCCCGCGGCGAACTCGGTCAGAAGACCGGCCGGGGCTTCTACACCTGGTGACCGGCCCGGGCCGTCGCGCAACCGTGCGCGCCGTCCCCGGCGGACGGTGGCCCCCCGCGGGCGGTCGCCTTTTGCCGGGCACCGATCCGGTGCGGCCCTTGCCAGATCAGGGAGGGCATACCTTATGATGAACCGAACGAATGGTCGGTAGGGAGTGGGTGGAGATGACTGAAGCGGCCGGAAGGGACGCCGAGCACGACCTGGAGTCCCATTTCGAGACGACGATCTCGCGCGATCAGCGGATCGAACCGCGCGACTGGATGCCCGAGGGCTACCGCAGGACGCTGGTCCGGCAGATCGCCCAGCACGCGCACTCGGAGATCATCGGCATGCAGCCGGAAGGCGAGTGGATCACCAGGGCGCCCTCGTTGCGCCGCAAGGCGATCCTGTTCGCCAAGGTCCAGGACGAGGCCGGTCACGGCCTGTACCTGTACTCGGCCGCCGAGACCCTGGGCGTGGACCGGGCCGACCTCACCCAGCGCCTCCTCGAAGGCCGCCAGAAGTACTCGTCGATCTTCAACTACCCCACGCCCACCTTCGCGGACGTCGGGGTCATCGGCTGGTTCGTCGACGGCGCGGCCATCTGCAACCAGGTCCCCCTGTGCCGCAGCTCGTACGGGCCCTACGCCCGCGCGATGGTGCGGATCTGCAAGGAGGAGTCCTTCCACCAGCGGCAGGGCTACGAGCTGCTGATGACCATGATGCGCGGCACCGACGCCCAGCGGGAGATGGTGCAGGACGCGGTGGACCGCTGGTGGTGGCCGTCCCTGATGATGTTCGGTCCGCCCGACGACGCCTCGCCCAACTCCGCGCAGTCGATGGCCTGGAAGATCAAGCGGCACAGCAACGACGAACTGCGCCGGCGCTTCGTCGACATGACCGTGCCCCAGGCGGCCAGGCTCGGCGTGACCCTGCCCGATCCGGAACTGCGCTGGAACGAGGAGCGCGGCCGGCACGACTTCGGCACCCCCGACTTCTCCGAACTCAAGGAAGTCATCAGCGGCAACGGCCCGTGCAACGCGGAGCGGATGCAGCGCAGGCGCGACGCCCACGAGGAGGGCGCCTGGGTGCGTGCGGCCGCCGGCGCGCACGCCGCCAAGCAGGCCGCCCGGGCACGTAAGGAGACCGTCGCATGAGCGACTCGGAGAACTGGCCCCTGTACGAGGTGTTCATCCGCGGCAAGCGCGGCCTTAACCACGTCCACGTCGGCTCACTGCACGCCGCGGACGACGAGATGGCCCTCACCCACGCCCGCGATCTGTACACCCGGCGCAACGAAGGCGTCAGCATCTGGGCCGTGCGCTCGGACCACATCGCCGCCTCCACCCGGGACGAGAAGGACCCCTTCTTCGCCCCCAGCGCCGACAAGGTCTACCGGCACCCGACCTTCTACGACATCCCCGACGATGTCCCGCACATCTAGGAGCCGGTGATGAGCGACGACCACGTCTACCTTTCGCTGGCCGAGGGCCACGACGACGGCGACGCCCGCTGGGCGTTCGGCACCGGCTTCGAAGACCCGCTGCACGGCGTCGACACCGCCGTACCCGAGGGCGTCGACGGCGCCGCACTGGCCGCCCACTGCCTGGCGCTCGGCGACGACGCCCTGGTCCTGGCCCAGCGGCTCGCCGAATGGGTCACCCGCGCCCCCGAACTGGAGGAGGAGGTGGCGCTGGCCAACATCGGGCTCGACCTGCTCGGCCAGGCACGGCTCCTCTACGCGCGCTGCGGCCAGGTGGACGGCACCGGCCGCACGGAGGACGCCTACGCCTACTTCCGCGACGCCGACGACTTCCGCAACGCACGCCTGGCCGAACTCCCCAACGGGGACTTCGCCTTCTCCGTCCTGAGGCTGCTGGTGTTCGCCAGCTGGCGCCTCGCCCACTTCACCGAACTGGCCGCCGCGCCCGACCCGGTACTCGCGGCGATCGCGGCCAAGGGCGTGAAGGAGCTGACCTACCACCGGCAGTACGCCGCCGAATGGGTCGTACGCCTGGGCGACGGCACCGAAGAGTCCCACGCACGGATGCTGACGGCCCTGGAGTCACAGGCTCCGTACTGGGAAGAGCTGTTCGCCGCCGAGGACGTGCGCGAGGCGGTCCTCGCCGATCTCCAGCAGGTCCTCGACGCGGCCGGACTCCCCCTGCCGCACACCGCGGCCCTGCCCGGCCACGGCCGGCACGGCGCACACACCGAACACCTCGCCCCGCTCCTGGCCGAGCTGCAGAGCGTGGCCCGCGCCCACCCGGAGGCGACATGGTGACCGTCCTGTCCGACGTCCGGCGGGCCCGGCACCTCGCAGAACAGGTCCCCGACCCCGAACTTCCCATGCTCACCCTGGCCGACCTCGGGGTACTGCGGACCGTGACGATCGAGGCCGACGGCACGGTGGTCGCCGGTCTCACCCCCACCTACTCGGGCTGCCCCGCCATGGCCGAGATGCGGGCCGGGGTCGCGGCCCGTCTGCGGGACGCCGGCTTCGACCGCGTCGAGATCCGAACGGTCCTCGACCCGCCGTGGACGAGCGACTGGATCACCCCCGAAGGGCGCCGCAAGCTCGCCGAACACGGCATCGCTCCGCCCACGACGGCACCGCGGCACCCCGCGGGTCCCGTCCCGCTGAACCTGTCACCGACCCGGCGCACGGTCACCTGCCCGCGCTGCGGATCGGCCGACACCGAGGAGACCTCCCGCTTCGCGGCCACCTCCTGCAAGGCACTGTGGCGGTGCCTGGCCTGCCGCGAGCCGTTCGAGTACGTCAAGGAGATCTGATGGCAGAGCTGATGGCACCGACCGCCGGTGCCCCCGCGACGACAGTCCGCCGGCGCCGCCCAGCCTTCCATCCCCTGCGCGTCGCCGCCGTCCAGCGCCTGTGCGAGGACGCCGTGGCGGTCACCTTCGACATCCCCGAGGCCCTGGCGGAGGAGTTCGCCTTCGGCCCCGGGCAGTCGCTCACCCTGCGCCGCGAGATCGAGGGGCGCGACGAGCGCCGCTCCTACTCGATCTGCTCCCCGGTCGGCGCCCCGCCCCGCATCGGTGTCCGGGAGGTGCCCGGCGGGCTCTTCTCCTCCTGGCTGGTCCACGAGGTGCGGCCCGACGACATCGTGCAGGTGATGGCCCCGACCGGAGCCTTCACCCCCGACCTCACCGTGCCCGGCCACCATGTGCTGATCGCCGCGGGCTCGGGCATCACCCCCATGATGTCCATCGCCGAGTCCGTCCTGGCGGCCGACGACCGCTCCAGGGTCACGCTGTTCTACGGCAACCGGCGCACCGACACCGTGATGTTCGCCGACGAACTGGCCGACCTGAAGGACGAGTACCGCACCCGTTTCCACCTCGCCCACGTCCTGTCGCGCGAGCCCCGCGAAGCCGAACTCCTCTCCGGCCGCCTCGACGGCGACCGCCTCGCCGCCCTCGTCGCGGGGCTGGTCGACGTACCCTCCGCCGACCACTGGTGGCTGTGCGGACCGCACGGCATGGTGCTCGACGCCCAGCAGGTCCTGGCCGGGCTGGGCGTCCCCGGCGGGCGGATCCACCAGGAGCTCTTCTTCGCCGACGAGCCGATCGAACCCGTCCGGCACGAGGAGGCGGCGGCGACGGGCCCGGCCAGCGAGGTCACCGTCACCCTCGACGGCCGCTCCACCACCGCCCGGCTGCCGCGCGGCACCGCGATTCTCGACTCCGCCGCCCGCATCCGCCCGGACCTCCCCTTCGCCTGCAAGGGCGGCGTCTGCGGCACCTGCCGGGCACGGATCACGGACGGCGAAGCCGACATGCGCCGCAACTACGCCCTGGAACCGGCCGAGGTCGAGGCCGGCTATGTGCTGACCTGCCAGACGTACCCGGTCTCGGAGAAGCTGACGGTCGACTACGACAGCTGACCGGCAGCGGCCCAGGGCCGCCGGCTCCGAAATCCGTCGCGCCCCGTGCCGCCGGGTCGTTAGTCTCCGTCCGGGCGTGGCAGGGCAGGAGACGGCGGAGGGAGCGACGCATGGGGACGGGCCGTTCGGGCTTGCTGCTCGACCAGTTCGACCGCGCCAGGGAGTTGGCCCAGGTGCGGCTGACGGGGCTCGGTGACGAGGAGTACCTGTGGGAGCCGGTGCCCGGTTGCTGGTCGATCCGGCGCCGGGAGGAGGCGACGACACCAGGGGCGTACGGCCCCGGTGACTGGGTGCTCGACAAGGGCGCCCCCGACATCCCGGCCGGCGAGTACGCCGAGCTCGCCCGGCAGGTCGCCGCGGGCATGCCCGTCGCCAAGATCGCCGAGGACTGGAGCGTCGACGTCGGGCGGGTCGAGGAGATCCTCGGCCGCACCGGGCCGCCGGAGCCCGATCGGACCCCGGTCACCACCATCGCCTGGCGGCTCGGACATCTGCATTCGTGCTTCGCCGGCCGCTGGGAGTGGACCTTCGGCGACCGGCGGCTCCACCCGGAGCTGCTGGTCGACTTCACCCCGGACGCCGCCTCGGCACTCGACCGGTTCTGGGCGACGGTGGACCGCTGGCGTACGAGTGTCGCCGCCGTCACCGACGAGCAGCTCGACACGGTCGGCTTCTCGCAGTACCCGTCCGGCTCCGACCCCGACGATCCGTTCGTCGACGTGCTGTGGGAGACCAACCTCGAACTCGTCCACCACATGGCCGAGATCGCACTCCTGCGCGACCTGGGGCAGGCCCGGTTCGGCGGAGCGTAGGCCCGGGGCCACCGACACGAGGAGAGCAGGTCCCCGTGAGGGTCCGGCGCCGTCGTCGGTCAGTGCGTCGCGCCGGGAGGGCGCGACGACACCGGCGACGTGCGCCGCGGCGGCACGGACCGCGTGGCCTCCGCTGGGCCGCGACGCCCCCCGGGCATGCCGCAGCGGCCGGGATCGCGGGGGCTGCCCGGACCCCGGCCGCGCGCGGGACGCCGCGGGGTCAGTCACCGGCGGCGGCCTGCTTGATCAGGTCGGCGACCGCGTCCGGCCACGACACGTACACGGAGTGGCTGCCGGGAACCTCGACGACGGTCGACCCCGCCCGCTCCGACATCGCCCGCTGGGCCGGCGGCGGGATCATACGGTCGTCGGTGGCGACGAGGTACCAGCTCGGCTTCACCCGCCAGGCGGGTTCGGACACGGCGCCGTTGAGGGCGTCGAGGCCCCACGGGACCTGCGAGTCGGCCATGAACGCCGCCAGTTCGGCGGGCACGTCACCGGCGAAGGAGTCCGCGAACTTCTCGCGGTCCAGGAAGAGGAAGCCGTCCCTGGGCGGCAGGATCGGCGGCACGGGGGCGCCGGGCGGCGGGTCGGCGATGAGCGTGCTCACCGACTCGCCCTTGTCGGGCGCGAACGCGGCGATGTAGACGAGCGCCGCGACCTTCGGGTGACTGCCCGCCTCGGAGATCACGGCACCGCCGTAGGAGTGCCCCACCAGGACGACCGGGCCGTCCTGCGCGTCGAGGACCATCCGCGTCGCCGCGACGTCCCCCTCCAGCGACAGCGTCGGGTTCTGGACGATGCCGACGTCGTACCCGTCCCGCTTGAGGACGTCGTAGACCCCCTGCCAGCCGGATCCGTCCACGAAGCCTCCGTGGACGAGAACGACGTTCCGCGATTCCGCACTCATGGCTTCTCCCTCGGCGTGTCCGACCGTCGCGGCCACGCGAAGAAAGCTGGACGGCTGCCGCCAAGACCGATTCCGTCAATTGACGTAGTTCGCGGAGAGCACCGCGCGGCCTCTCTCCCCGTGCGGAGAGACGCCCAGGACACCGCTGTGCCGGTGCCCTTGCGGCTTCACGCGGATGTTGCCACGCTGGACGTCGAGGTTGTCTGCTCCAGCTCTCTGCGCGGCGTTCGCGAGATCGCCGGCCCGACCAGTCCCGGCCCGAACGTTCGTGCGCGCTGCTCTCCTCCCGGCGCTGACGCGCGTACCCCGCGCCCACACCACAGTGACCGGCCGGACAGCCGCCGCCTCACCTGGGGAGCACACCATGGACACGAACGAGGAGGCCGCCCGCGGCCTGACCGACATCCAGGACTTCCTCTACCAGCAGGCTCATCTGCGAGCGGCACGCCGACGGGTCGCGGACTTCACCGCGCAGGAGCCGGGACTGACGCAGGACCAGCGGACGGACATCGAACGCTGGTACCTCGCGGAACAGACCTATGTGGCCCGCATGGTGACGGAGCACATCGCCACGAGCATCGACGTGGTGGAACAGCGGCATCGCGCCCGCTTCGGACACTGGCTGCGCGGGACGCTGACCGCGATGATCCTGATCACCGTGGCGATGGCGCTGTGCGTCACCGCGGTACTGGTCGGCACGTCGTGAGCCGGGGCGCGTAGGGCCCGAAAGCGGGGCCATGGCATCCGCGGCGCTCCTGAGTGCGCTCGGCGGCCGGGAGGTGGCCCCCCTCCGTCGTCACTCACGGGGGCCACCACCCGTCGACGCCTACCGCTGCCGCGCGAGCCAGTCGGTGAACCTGACCTCGCCGAGGCTCGCGTCCGGGCCGGGCAGCAGCGTGTTCTCCCGCAGCTCGGCCCCCCAGTACCGCGCTTCCGGGTCCGTGACGACCTTGCGGGGGTCGTTCGCCGCGTCCAGCGCGATCCGGATGAACTCCTCCAGCTGGAACGCCTCGGGGCCGCCGACCTCCACCACGCCGTTGACCGGCGCGCCCACCGCGGCGCGGGCCACGGCCGCGGCCACGTCGTCGGAGACGAGGGGCTGGATCCTGGCGTCCGGCAGGCGCACGGTGTCGCCCTCGGTCATCCCGTCGGCCAGCCCCTTCGCGAACTCGAAGAACTGGGTCGCGTGGACGAGGGAGTACGGGATGCCGGACGCCTTGATCAGATCCTCCTGGGCCTTCTTGGCCCGGAAGTAGCCGCTCTCCTGGAGCCGGTCGGTGCCCACCACGGACAGCGCCACATGGTGCCGCACGCCGGCGTCCGCCTCGGCCTGGAGGAGGTTGGCCGTGGAGGTGCGGAAGAAGTCCAGGACGGCCCGGTCCTCGAACGAAGGGGAGTTGGACACGTCGACCAGTACCGAGGCGCCCTCGAGGACCTCGGCCAGCCCCTCCCCGGTGAGGGTGTTGACGCCGGTGCTGGGCGCGGCCGCGACCGCCTCGTGCCCGTCCTCGCCGAGCCTGCTGACGAGCTTCGAACCGATGAGTCCGGTACCGCCGATCACGACGACCTTCATGACGGAGTTCCTCTCGGAGTGTTTCTGGTGTCTGCACCAGAAGAGACCGGGCAGGTCCTCCGCCTGTGACAGCCCGTCCGGGAAGTCGAGGAAAATCATCCGTTGTCGCCCGGGCGTGCGGCCTGTTGGACGAGGGGGCTCAGCCGTCCAGCGACGACACGTAGGGGGCCAGCTTGGCCGGGTTCATCACCCACATGAGGCGTTCGATGCCGCGTTCCGACACATCGGCCGACAGCAGCGCCACCGGGTTCTGGCCGGCCGAGATCAGGACCGCCGGCCTGCCGTTGGCCTCGACCCAGCGGACGTCCGTCCCGGGCCAGAAACGCGGTGCGAAGGCGACGAGGTACCGGGAGACATGCGGGAGCCCGACGACCGGAATCCTGGACGCTCCGCGCATTCCGCCGCCGTCGGCGTAGCTGACCACGTCCTCGGTGAGCACCTCTTCGAGCACCGAGAGGCGGCCGTTCTGCGCGGCGGCGAGAAACACCTCCAGGAATCGCCGGTGCTTGGCGGAGTCCACCGGCTCCCGGCGCTCCGCCGCCAGACGCCTGCGGGCTCGGCTCACCAGCTGGCGGGCGTTGGCCTCGCTGGTCTCCACGACGTCCGCGATCCGCCCGTAGGTGTAGTCGAACGCTTCCCGCAGCACGTAGGCGGCCCGCTCCACGGGGTTCAGCTTCTCCAGGACGAGGAGAACCGCCAGGTCGAGTGCCTCCGCGCGTTCCGCGCCCAGCTGTGGGTCCGCGCTCGTGTCGACGGGCTCGGGAAGCCAGGGGCCGACGTACGACTCCCGGCGTACCTTGGCGGACTGGGTGAAGTTGATCGCCAGCCGGGTGGTGACCGTGGCCAGGAACGCGGCCGGCTCACGGATGTCGGCACGGTCGGTGTTCTGCCACCGCAGCCACGCCTCCTGGACGATGTCCTCCGCCTCCACGGCGCTGCCGACCACGCGATACGCGATACCGAAGAGCTGGGGACGCGCCGCGAGGAATTCCTCCGTCGCCTGGTCGAGGGAGCCCGAGCCCCCGTTCTCACCGCCGCGCATCGATGTCCTCCAGAGTTGGATCATCATGCTACAAGCTGGCACCGCGCAGAACGGCACAGAGGGGCATGATCCGGTCCCTCCGTGTCACAGATCCACGTCTCCTCGGGCATCCATGGCGAAGGCCGGTACCGAGGGACGACGACTCCACGGAGGTGCCCCACCATGTCGGACAGGAACGCAGCGGACGGGCCCGGCGGGCAGCCCCGTCCGGAAGGGTGGAAGACGGCGGTGACGGTGTTGCAGGACGCCGCACCGATCGCCGTCCCCGAGGGCGCCTCGGCGATGACCATCTACGTCGAGTGGGAGCCCGGAGACCCGGGAACCCCGCCGCACCGCCACTCGGGACCCGCGTTCGGGTACGTCATCGAGGGAGCGGTCCGCTTCGAGCTGGAGGGCGAGCCCGAGCGGGTGGTCGAGGCCGGCGGGACGTTCTGGGAGCCGGGTGGTGACGTGATCCACTACCAGGACGGCAACGCCCTGACGGATGCGCGGACCCGGTTCGTCGTGACCATGATGTGTGGGCCGGGCAAGCCGATGCTGGAGCTGGTCGACGAGGGCGAACTGGCCGAGCGGGCCCATCTGCGCGCCCCACGCCCCACGGCGGGCTGACGGAACGCGGCGCGGCCGTGCCGTCTCCTTCGCAGGGAGCGGACGGCACGGCCGTGCGGTGGGCGTCGGTCATCCGAACTGGCCGGGCTGGTAGTCCCCGGCGGGCTGCTGGTTGATGACGTTGATCCGGTTGTACGCGTTGATGACGGCGACCAGGGAGATCAGGGCGACGAGCTGTTCCTCGTCGAAGTGCTTGGCGGCGTTGGCCCACACCTCGTCGGAGACGCCCCCGGCCGCGTCGGCGGTTCGGGTGCCCTGTTCCGCCACCTCCAGCGCGGCGCGCTCCGCCTCGGTGAACACCTTCGCCTCACGCCACGCCGCGACCAGGTGGAGGCGCTGCGCGGTCTCCCCGGCCACCGCGGCGTCCTTGGTGTGCATGTCGGTGCAGAAACCGCAGCCGTTGATCTGGCTGGCGCGGATCTTCACCAGCTCCTGGATCGTGGCCGGCAGCGTCGAGTCCGAGACGGCCTTGCCGGCCGAGTTGATGTGCCGCAGCACCTTCCCGGCGAGCGGGTGGCCGAAGTAGTCGAGTCGCGATTCCACGGTGATCTCCTTGCTGTGCGGCGGTTGCACATGATTGACCGGAGTGGACCGCGATGTGTGACAGGAAGCCGGGTGTGACATGGGTCTCGCCCGATTGGCTCGGGGAGCGGGATTGGTCAAGACCAGGGCGGATTCCGGTAAAGGCGAGGACATGGGTCGGTCTTGGCGGCCTGATGCCTGACGCGTGATGGCCGTGTGGTCATGTGGTGTTCATGTGGGAGCAGTTGGGCTGGGTCAGGGTGCGGTCGTTGTCAGCTCAGCTGTTCGTCGGGAGGGCGTCATGACCACACAGGCAGACTCAACAGAGGGCAGATCGGCGGAAGGTCCGGAGGGGTTCAGTCGTCGTCACGCGCTGGGCCTGCTGGGGACCGCGGGGGCGGGCGCGGCCACCGGGCTGCTCGGCGCGGGTACGGCGCAGGCCGCACCGTACGCCGCTCCGGCCTTCCACCTCACCGCGGACTCCTCCGGCGCGCCCCCCGTCCAGGGCCTGCACCTGACCTTCGGGGCCGACCCGCGCACCCAGATGACGGTGTCGTGGATCACGGATCGGCCGGTGACCAAGCCCGTCGTGCGCTACGGCACCCTGGAACACGGCTTCGGCTCCAGCAAGAAGGCCGAAACCGTCACCTACGTCGACGGCACCTCGGACCGCACCGTCTACGTCCACCACGCACTGCTGAAGGGGCTAGCCCCGGACACGGACTACCTCTACCTCGCCACGCACGAGGGAGCGACCCCCGACAGCGGTACGTTCCGCACGGCTCCGCGGGGACGCCGGCCGGTCACCTTCACCAGCTTCGGCGACCAGTCCGCCCCGCAGGTGACCTGGTCGGCCGACGGCACCGTCGCCCTGGACGCCAACTCCACGCCCGCGACGAAGGACATCGTCACCGGTATCGAGCAGGTCGCCCCGCTGTTCCACCTCCTCAACGGCGACCTCTGCTACGCCAACCTGGACGTCGACCGGGTGCGGACCTGGAACAACTTCTTCACCAACAACACCCGTTCGGCGCGCTTCCGCCCCTGGATGCCGGCGGCCGGCAACCACGAGATCGAGAAGGCCAACGGCCCGATCGGCCTCGGCGCCTACCAGACCTACTTCTCCCTCCCGTCCACCGAGACGGACGCCGAACTCGCGGGCCTTTGGTACGCGTTCACGGCCGGCTCGGTGCGGGTGATCGTGCTGCAGAACGACGACAACTGCCTGCAGGACGGCGGTGACGTCTACATCAGCGGCTACTCCGGTGGCCGCCAGCTCGCCTTCCTGGAAAGGGAGCTGAAGGCGGCGCGCTCCTCGCAGGACATCGACTGGGTGGTCGTGGCCATGCACCAGGTCATGATCAGCTCGTCGGACGCGAACGGCGCGGACCTGGGGCTGCGCGAGAAGTACGGCCCGCTGTTCGACCGGTACGACGTCGACCTGGTGCTCTGCGGCCACGAGCACAACTACGAGCGTTCGCTGGCCGTGCGCGGTGTGGTGACCGGCAGCGAGACCCTCACCCCCAACCCGGTCTCCCGGGCCACCGACGACATCGACGCCGGCCTCGGCACCGTGCACATGATCCTCGGCGGCGGAGGCGTCTCGGGAACCACCAACCAGAGCTTCTTCAAGGACGGCACGGCCAAGGTGATCACCGCCGTGTCGGCGTCCCCCGGCTCCAACGGCAAGCGCACCTCCACCTATGTCAAGGAGCAGGCGGTGTGGACGGGCGTCCGGGACACCGAACACCCCTACGGCTTCGCCGCGTTCACCGTCGACCCCGGCCGGCACCCCGGTGACACCACCCGGATGCACGTCACGTACTACAACGTGAACAAGCCGCACGGCGAACTGTCCGTCTTCGAGAACTTCACCCTGCACCGCAAGCGCTCCGACGGCCACGGCCGCTGACCCGGGCTCGGCGGGCCGGGCGGCATCCGCCCGGCCCGCTCAGGGCTTCCACGCCGCTGGTCCGCACTGGCCGAAAACCGACGAACTCCCGTCAGATCGGCAGGGATTGTACCGAAGCGTGCACTGGAAATACTTGGTTAAGCAAGTATATGCTCGCCTGCGGGGCGGTCGGGGGACGGAGCCGCATGCCGACTTGGGAACTGCCGCGCCATAGCGCATGATCGGTGTCCCGGTTCAACAACATGACAAGCTTGTGGAAGGAAGTGCCGTGGCACCGGTGCTGGTCGGACTCGAAGGTCTGCTGGCGGGGGAGCGCATCCCGGTCCTGGACACCCGCGTCACCTTCGGACGCAACTCGGAGAACACCGTCGTCATCTCCAGCCTCAGCGTCTCCCGCTTCCACGCGGAGATCGTCTTCGACGAGGACAAGGGTTACGTGCTGCGTGACCTGGAGAGCAGCAACGGCACCCTGGTCAACGGCGAGGAAGTGGAGTCCCGGCTGCTGCAGCCCGGTGACGAGATATCCCTCGGCGACCAGGAGTTCCGCTTCGAGGTCGCGGACGCCATGGAGACGCTGATGGCGCTCTCCCTGCCGCGATCCGTGACGCACGGCACGCAGGAGAGCGAACGCGGACCCGTCCTGCGGGTCACCGTGGCCGGCGGCGGTCCGGTCGGCCTGTCGTTCGCCCTGCTCCTCGAGCACTTCCTCGGCCCCCAGGTACAGATCACCGTCTACGACGGCAGGTGGCGCAAGCAGGGCCGTAACATCGTCTGGAAGAGCCCGGAGGAAGGCAACGTACGGCGTCTGCAGGTGGTGACCGTACAGAGCCGCCAGTACCTCGCCTGGCCGGAGGAGGTCCGCGAGCGCCTCTTCGACCCGGAGCACTTCACCGAGATGTGGCCCTCCGGCCCGGACTCGGTCGGCGACAACCACCCGCGCAACATGCGCATCGCCTATATCGAGGACCGGCTGCTGGAGCTGGCGAACGAGAAGCGGGACCGGATCCGGCTCATACCCTCCCGGTTCGACGCGGAGGAACAGCAGGAGGCGCTCGCCACCCAGCACGTGCTCGCGATCTGCGACGGCGGCCGCTCGCGCACCCGGGACCGCTTCGCCGCCCGCTTCGGCAAGGCCGACGAGTCGATCTACTCCCTCGACGGGCGCCACCTCCAGGACGTCGTCCTCGGCCTGCGGGTGAAGTCCGGCCTGACCGACCCCATGGCGGTGCTGCTGACCGTCGCCCAGAACCGCTTCCTGCTGAACTCGCTGCGCGGCGAGGGCTTCCTCAACATGCGGCTGACCGACGCCGAGGCCGCGGAGGTCATCGGCCTGGACCCGGTCCGCCGGGTCTTCGAGGAGTGCATCGCCTCCCGGCCGTGCCTGATGGACCGCGACGAGTACGGCGACTTCCAGTGCGCGACCCACGGCACGCTGTTCCTGCCCGCCCTGGTCAAGGGCTCACCGCTGTGGCGCCGGGTGCGCGAGGGGCTGCTGCTGTTCGGGGTCGAGTCCGACGACCTGTCGGCGGTCACCAGCTTCCGCCTCGACATGGTGCAACGCCCGCGATTCTCGGCCGAGTTGCTGCCGCCCACCGCCAACTCCCCGGGCACCTACGGCTTCCTCCTGGGTGACGCCGCCAACGCCATCCACTTCTGGCCGGGCCGTGGCCTCAACAGCGGTCTGGCGTCGGCGATCTCGCTGGCCCGGTCCCTCAACGGGGCGTGGAACGGGCGGCCGTTCCGGGACGCGGACTTCCTGCGGCACGAGGCGGCCATGTCGATGCTCCAGTACCGGCACAAGAGCCGGGCCTGGAAGGCGATGGTCACCACCGACGACCAGGGCGTCACCTGGGCCATCAAGGACATCATCGGCCACGGTATCGACGGGATCCCCGAGGAGCCCGACCGTGAGGCGGACACCAAGACGCTGCTGGAGCGCATGCAGGCCATCCGCGCGCGTCTGGCCCTCCGGCTGGAGGGCATGCCGGACGACGAGGCGATCCTGGAGCGCCTGCGCACCCTGCAGCCCGCCACGCTGCGCATGCTGGTCCTCAGCGGGGCCTGGGACACGCTGACGATGGGCGGCGAAGAGGTCGACATCGACATCTTCTACGGCGAGGACTCGTCCGCGGCCGCCGCGGCGGTCGGCGCACTGGAGCCGGCCGCCAAGCCGTAGGACGGACTCCGTTCGGCGCGCGCCGCCGAACGGACGGCCCGTTCGCCCGACACCCCGCCACCGACCGCGGTGGCGGGGTGCGGGGGCGGTCAGGTGTGGGGGCGGTGGCCCTTCTCCTGGTGCGGGTAACTCTGGTCGGCCTGCGGGAGCGTGGGTTTGGGGAGGGTGGCGACCTCCTCCTTCGCCTTCTCCAGCTGCGCGGCCGTGTTGCGGGGGAGCCGGGGCGGGCGCGGTCGGCGCTCGCGGAACCGGAAGGCGGAGGTGAGGTCGCCGAAGGTCTCACGGCGCCAGTCGCTGACGTTCGACTCCTCGACACCGGTGAACCGTTCGAGGAACTGCAGGGCGGAGGTGTGGTCGAAGGCCTCGGTGGCGACCCAGCCGCCCACCGTCCAGGGGGAGACGATGATGGCCGGGACCCGGAAGCCGCCGCCGATCGGCAGGCCCTGGATGAACTCGTCCTTGGTGCCCGCGGGCGGGGTCGGCGGGACCACGTGGTCGAACAGGCCGTCGTTCTCGTCGTAGTTGAGGATGAACGCTGTCTTGCGCCACACCTTCGGGTTCGAGGCGATGGCCTCGATCTTGGAGGCCACGTAGTCGGCGCCGGCGGCCGGGAGGTAGTCCGGGTGCTCCGACTGGTAGCTGGTGGGGCAGATCCACGACACCGTCGGGAGCCGGTCGTTGCGGGCGTCGTCCTCGAAGGTGCCGTGCGGCTGCGGGCGTACGCCCCGCTCGTACAGGTCGGAGCCGGGCTGCGCGCTCTTGAACGTCGCGAACTGCTCCAGCATGTTCGTGCCGTAGTCGTCCTCCTCCTGGTACACCTTCCAGCTGACGCCGGCCGCCTGGAGGCGCTCGGCGTAGGTGGTCCAGCGGTACGGAGTGGGCGCGACGTTGCTGATGATCGGGCCGCCCTGGGTGCCGCCCGGGTCGATGCTCCCGGTCATCCACATCAGCCGGTTCGGCCAGGTCGGGCCGAAGACCGAGCAGAAGTAGTTGTCGCAGATGGTGAAGGTCTCCGCCAGGGCGAACTGGAAGGGGATGTCCTCGCGGGTGTAGTAGCCCATCACATAGGGGCCGTTGACGCCGTCGGCCTTGCGGTGGGCCGGCAGCCACTGGTCCATCTTCCCGTTGTTCCAGGCCTGGTGCTGCACGGACCAGGCGTGGCTGGTGGACGGGATGGCCTGCGCGCTCGACGTGTGCGTGTCGAGGTGGAAGGGCAGCAGGTAGCCCCTGGGGTTGACGGCGTCGGGCTGGTAGAAGACGGACCGCCCGTTGTCCAGCCTCAGCGCGTGCGGGTCGGCGAAGCCGCGGACGCCGGAGAGGGTGCCGAAGTAGTGGTCGAAGGACCGGTTCTCCTGCATCAGCATGACGACGTGTTCGATGTCGCGCAGCGAGCTGTTCCTCGGCGGTCCGGCGGCGACGGCCTGCTGGACGCTGGGCGGCAGCAGGGAGAGGGCCGCGGCGCCGCCGAGCGCGCCGGCGGCGGAGCCCAGGAGTCTGCGACGGGTCAACTCGGCCATGGATGCTCCTTTCTCAAGTTCTCGGGGGCGAGAACCTTTGCGGGAGTGACGGCAGGCCCGGCCGTGAGGACGGGCCTGCCGTTCACTGTGGGCCCCGCGAGGTGGGGTGCATCAGGGGTGGCTGATGAACTCCGGGCCAACGCATCGGAAGGAGTTGGTCAGGCGTTTGCCTCCCACACCCCCTCGTCGCACGGGCGTCGCCGAGTACTGAAGAACGTCGGCCGCTACCTGGGTTCTGTCACTGGCCCGGCGCGAGGATGTAGGTGTTGAGGGTGCCCACGGTCGTGAGCGGGGTGGGCGATCCGGTGTCGTAACGGTCCACGGCGAGGTAGTTGGGCTTCTTGCGGGCGGCGGGGGTGCAGAAGTTCTGGGCGCGGTTGAGGAGTTTGCCGTTGTCGGTGGCGGCGGTGGAGCTGATCGGGTAGTCCCGGAACTGGTTCATGACGAACAGCGGGTGGAAGGCCGCCGAGTCGGTGGTGAGGGGTCTGTCGGTGCCCCAGCGGCTGTAGCAGGACCAGTCGGAGTCGCCTATGCCGCCGCCCATGGACCAGTAGTTCTCCACGGTCCATTCGCGCTGGTACATCACGCCGAAGGTGTCACGGGTGGCCCAGCCGTTGGCGCTGTCGCTCGCCCGGGTCCGGTCGCTGAAGATCAGCAGCTGCTTGCCGCGGGCGGCGAGATCGGCCATCGTGGGCCAGCCCTTGGCGGCCACACCCTCCTGGTCCGGCCGGTACAGCACGTCGGAGAGGCCGTTGACCGAGGCCAGGGAGGACTTCAGCACGTCCGAGGAGGCGTAGTCCTCCAGGAAGACCGTGGCGAACTGGCCGGGGTTGGCCTTGAGGAAGTCGACCATCCGCTGGAGATCGGTGGCGAGCGGGACGGGGTTGCTCACGCCGTCGCAGCTGTTGTGGCAGAGCACGGCCTGGCCGGAGACCGTGTAGTCGTCGAGCATGAAACCGCGGACACCGTCGGACAGCTGCCGGCTGATCCCGTAGTTCTGGTTGGGGAACAGATTGACCGGGAACGAGGCGAAGTTCCCGTCGGAGCCGTTGGCGAAGGCGTTGTGCGCGGTCAGGAAGGTGACCTGGTCCAGGGCGCGGGTGTCGGC
Source organism: Streptomyces sp. NPDC007157 (assembly GCF_040634235.1). Classification (NCBI taxonomy): domain Bacteria; kingdom Bacillati; phylum Actinomycetota; class Actinomycetes; order Kitasatosporales; family Streptomycetaceae; genus Streptomyces; species Streptomyces sp. NPDC007157. Next base: position 157,012 of record NZ_JBEYFE010000003.1, on the reverse strand, counting down.
GGAGGGCATCGCCGTGGTCGCGTAGGAGACCGGGGTGAGGTACCAGCGCGCGAGGTCGCCCGCCGAGCCGAGCTGTACGGCGCCGGAGGCCGAGCCGGTGAGGTACTGCGAGGTGCCGGGGACGGCGACGGTGTAGGTGCCGTCGGCGTCGGCCGTGATGCTCCAGGTGGTGCCGTCCGCGCCGCAGGCGGCGGTCACCGCGGCGGTGCCGCTGCGTCCCAGGCAGGTGCCGGACTCGTCGGTGTTCCGCAGCTGGTGGCCGCCGCCGACCGCGACGGCCGTCCACTGCTGGTGGTCTTCGTTGCCCTTGGGGTTGTGGGCCGCCACGGTGCCACCGCTGTCGGCCGCGTTGAGGCCGGTGACGAGGTTCTGCAGATAGACCGAGGAGACGGGGACGGCCGCCGAGGCGGTGCCCGGCAGCAGGGCGGGCGCCGACACGGCGAGGACGGCGGAACAGCACAGGACGCGCAGGGGGCGCAGTCGCACGGGATTTCCCTTCACTCTGACACGAGGTACCAACGCTGTCAGAGGCATGAGATATCCGGTGGGACGTGCGCTGCGCCAGTGTTCCTGAAGGAATTCCTTCTCCCGCCACGAGAATTGACGACACGTCAGTCGTTCGAGGTTCAGTGGACCGGCCGAGTTCCGGCAGGCGAACGCCTCCCTCCCGGATGTCTGCCGTGGCCCGGCAGCTTCCGGGAGGGACGAATGGACTGCGGGTCCTCGCGCTCACACGGACGCAGGAAAGCCGAACCGCTTGACAAGTCCCGGATCCCCGAACGCGTTGATTCTCGCGATGCCCGCCGAGGTCACGGTGAGCAGGAGGACGCCGTAGGCCTGACCACGGTGGTAGGCGACCACCGCGGGCTGGCCGTTCGCGCCGGTCGGCAGCAACCGCCAGGTGCCCGGCGAGCCCAGGACCTGCCGCACGAGATAGGGCAGGCAGGTGGCGCGGCCGGAGAACCAGGTGCGCCAAGGCGTCGCCTCGACGCTGGCGTCGACACGCAGCACCTGTTCGAGCGCCGCGCCGTCGGCCTCCTCGACCGCCGCGATGTAGTGGGCGAGGACGGCGCTCAGCTCGCCGGGCTCGACCGTTTGCTCGACGTCGGGAGGCACCTGTGCCAGCCGCGCACGCGCGCGCTGCAGCGTGCTCTTGACCGCTGCCGTGCTGCTGCCCATCACCTGCGCGACGTCCGACGCCGGCCACGCCAGGACGTCGCGCAGGAGGAACACCGCCCGCTGGCGGCCCGGCAACTCCTGGAGCGTGGCGATCAGCGCGATCCGCAGGCTGTCGCGCGCCGTGACGATCGCTGCCGGGTCGAGCATCGAGTCGGGAACGGGCTGAACCCACTGCGAGTCCGCGGGCATCGGCGGCGTCATGGGGTCGTCGGAAGGGCCGCCGAGTCCCGACGGCAGGAAACGCCTACTGCGGTGCGACAACGCGGACAGGCATGCGTTGGTGGCGATCCGGTGGAGCCAGGTGCGCACCGACGACCTGCCCTGGAACGCCTCGTACGAACGCCACGCACGCAGGTAGGTCTCCTGGACCACGTCCTCGGCGTCGTCCACCGATCCGAGCATGCGATAGCAGTGCGCCAGCAGCTCACGTCGGTAGGGTTCCGTGTCCGTCGCGAAATCTCCCATTCCGATCGACACTACGGGGCGTAGGTGAGCGTGACGACTCCTGTCGCGCTCGGCGTCGCGGCCACGAACCGCAGCGAGCCCGGCAGCGCGCTCTCGAAGAGCCGCTCTCCCTCGCCGACGAGAACGGGGTGTACGCCGAGGTTCAGCTCGTCGATCAGGTTGTGCTGGAGCAGAGTTCGCATCAACGTGGAGCTGCCGTACATGACGATGTCGCCGCCGGGCTCCTGCTTGAGCTTGGCGACCGTCTGCGCGGCTTCGCCGGTGAGGGCGGTGGCGTTCCAGGGCAACGGGCCGCGCGGCGTCCTCGTCACCACGAGCTTGGGAATCCTGTTCATCGCCTCCGCGTACGGCCCGGTGTTGCGCGACCAGGCCTTCTCGATGATCTCAAAGGTCGCCCGCCCCAGCAGGAAGGTGTCGCTCGCCAGGAGAGCGTCGGTGGCCCGCCGGCGCGAGGCGTCGTCGAAGTAGTCCAGTGCCCAGCCGCCGCGTTTGATCTCGCTGAAGCCGCCCGGATCCTGGACCACGCCGTCAAGCGTGACGAATGCCCCCGCGATGAGCTTGCGCATGGTGTTCTCCGTCCTCGGGGCCGGACGTTCCGGCCCTCCCATAGGAAGACTCGGGTCAGCTCCCAGAGGAATCGGTTCCCGGAGCGCGGCTTCATGGCCGCTGACGGGTCGCGTGGTGCCGTGCGGCTCGGCGTGCGGCGAGTGGCTGGAGCCCTGGGTCGCCGCACACCGTCAGGAACTGCTCGACCAGATCTCCTGAGGATCTCCGCCGACGGCTTCGGATACAGGTGTGGAGCGGTCGCCGCGAGTCCGGAACCGGCGCGTCTCAGCGGATCGCGGAGCCGGTGATCGTCTCGGCGAGAGGGTCGCCCGCCAGGAACGCGGCCAGCTCCGTCCGGTCGGGCGCCGTGGCCGGGCCCCGCCGGGTCACCGCGTACGCCGCCGCCGCGTTGGCGCCGCGCGCGGCCGTCAGTGGGTCGAGCCCCTGGCCCAACAGGGCGAGGAACGCACCGACGTGGGCGTCGCCCGCGCCGTTGCTGTCGACCGCCGTGACCGGGAACCCCGGTACGTGCACGGGCGGCCGACCGGGGGCGGCAAGCCAGCAGCCGTCCTTGTCGGCCCGTACGAGCACACCGGCCCCGGTCGCCAGCCGTTGCCGGAGAGCCGCCGCCGCGGTGCGGGGATCCTCGTGCCCGGTCATGATGCGTGCCTCGCGGGCGTTGGCGCTGAGCCAGTCGGCCCGGGCGAGGACGGGGGAGAGGAGGCGCTCGGGGATGTCGGCGACCAGGGGCCCCGGGTCGAGGCAGAGGGTGATCCCGGCGGGCAGCGCGGCGGCGAGGCCGGCCAACAGCGGGCCGTTGCCCGGCAGGGCCAGCCCGTATCCGGAGAGCTGGAGAAGGTCACCGGGCCGCAGGTGGGCCGCGACGGCGGCCGCGTCGGCCGGGGCCAGGGTCGCTTCGGCCCCGAAACTGGTCACGAAGGTGCGCTCGCCGCCGGAGTCGACCAGGGCCACCGTGAAGCCGGTGTCGCGGTCCGTGCGGGCCGGCAGCAGGGTTCCGACGTCCTCGGCGGCCAGCGCCGCGCGGACGAGGTCACCGTGCGGTCCGGTGCCGTGCAGACCGGCGTAGACGGCCTCCGTGCCCAGGCGGCGGGCCGCCACCAGCATGTTGAAGCCGCCGCCGGCGGTCGTCTCGGTCCGGGTGCCGATGACGTCGCCGCCGCGTTCCGGCAGCGCGGGCACCTCGATCACCAGATCGGCGATGACGTTCCCGGCGAGGACCACTCGCCCGGTCATCGTCCGGCTCCCTGGAGGCGCGCGGAGGCGGGTTCGCCGCCGTCGGCCGGTGCGGGGTCCCGTCGGCCGAAGAGCGCGTACACCGCGGCGGCGACGGCCATGGACACGGCCCAGCCGAGGCCGTTGACGCCGAACCAGGTGTCGCAGAGCGGGCCCGCGAACCAGACGTCGGTCGCGCTGGTGGACGCCTTGGTGAAGAGCAGACCGGCCACGATGGCCAGGGCCCAGCCGGACACGGCCGGCACTCGCAGGCCGCCCGTGTACCAGTACGCGCTGGAGCGGGTGGTGTCCATCAGGGCCTGCGGGTCGTAGGTGCGGCCGCGCAGCGAGTCCACCGCGACCACCCCGATCCAGGCGGAGATGGGCACGGCCAGCAGCGTCAGGAAGGTCGAGAACGGGCCGTAGAAGTCGTCGGCGATCAGCATGAAGTAGATGCCGCCGGCGAACATGACCACGACGTCGATGGCGACGGCGTAGGCGCGCGGCACCCGCAGGCCGAGGGTGATCATCGTGAGCCCCGCGGAGTACGTGGAGAGGTGGTTCGACATCAGCAGTCCGCCGAAGGCCGCGACGAGGTAGGGGATCGCCATCCAGGACGGCAGCATGGCGTTGATCGCCGCGACCGGGTCGGAGGCGGTGGCCAGCGTCGGGTCGCCCGCGGAGAGCAGTGAGCCGAGCGAGATCAGCAGCACCAGCGGGATGCCCGCGCCGAACGCCGAGGCCACCACGAGCCGTCGGCCCGGGATCGCGCGGGGCAGGTAACGGGCGTAGTCCGCACCGGCGTTGGCCCAGCCGATGCCCGTGCCGGAGGCGATGAACCCCACACCGGCGACCACCGCGCTGGCCGGCCCCGCCGGGGCGTCGAGGACCTTGCTCCAGTCGACGGTCGAGATCAGGAAGCCCATCACGACGAGGTTGAGGACGCCGAAGATGACCGTGGCCCACTTGTTGATCCACATGATGGTGGCATGGCCGAGGCCGCTGATCAGCAGCGTGCAGGCGATGAACACCAGCAGGCAGACGAGGGTGAGCGCGGTGTTCCGCCGGATGCCGAACGCCGTGTCGAGCAGGGCCAGCAGCGCGTAGGCCGCGGTGGTCGTGGAGATGGTCTCCCAGCCGACCCGGCTCAGCCAGGTGATCAGGGTCGGACCCGCGTTGCCCCGCTGTCCGAAGACCGCGCGGGACAGGGTGAGAGCCGGGGCGCCGCCCTTCTTGCCCGCCAGGCTCAGGGCGCCCACCAGGGCGAAGGAACCGAACGATCCGAGGACGGCGACGAGTACCGACTGCCAGATGTCCAGACCGCGGAAGGCCACCAGGGTGGCACCGAGCGGCAGTCCGAGGATGCTGATGTTGGCGGCGAACCAGGTCCAGAACATCTGGCCGGCGTGGCCGTGCCGTTCACTGTCGGGGACCGGTTCGATCCCACGGGTCTCGATGGCACCGACGCGATCGTTCGTCTTCGAAACGGCCATGACGGAACCTCCTTGCAGGGTGCGGTGCGGAAGGGCGGGTGGTGTCGCGGTCCAGGGCGGCGCACACGACGCGCTCCCCTGGTGAGGGACGGACGGATCAGCGGAAGGTGAGCAGACGGGCCGTCAGGGACTCCAGCTCCAGGGAGTTGACGGTGCGAAGGGTGCGTACGGCGTCGGCGGGCAGCGCGCGGAGGCCGGCGACCGAGCCGGCCACGGCCCCGGCGATCGCGCCGATGGTGTCGCTGTCGCCGCCGAGGTTGGCGGCGAGCAGCGCGGTCCGCCATGGATCGCCGTCCGCCAGGGCGAGCACCGCGAAGGCGGCGGGCACCGACTCCTGGCTCGCCACGCTGGTCCCGACGAGCGCGACCACCCGGTCCAGGGCCTCCGCCTCCGGGAGGTCCCGCACCAGCTGCCACGCCCACTCGATCCGGGCGGCGATGTCCGCCCCGGCGATCCAGTGGCCGCGCCCGGCACCGGCGCGGGCGGCGGTCACCGCGGCGCGGACGGCCTCGTCGAGCGAGCCGCCGCCCACTCCGGTGCTGACGGCGGCGGCCACCGCCGCCGCGCCCGCGATGCCGATCGTCGTGTCATGGGTGACCTGGCACGACTCCACCACCCGGTCGACGAACGGGTCGAGCGGGTCGGCGGAAAAGGCGATCCCCACCGGGGTGACGCGCATCGCCGCGCCGTTCGTCGTGCCGTTGCGGCCCGCCTCCTGGGGGGAGACGCCACGGGCCACCGCGTCCAGCGCGGCCTTCGTGGACGGACCGAGGAGATCGAAGGACCCCTTGGCCTTCATCTCCTTCTCCCAGTCGAGCAGTTCATGGGCCAGGCGCAGCGGATCGATCCGCCCGTGGCCTTCGTCGATGAGCCGGGCGACGATGACGGCCTGTTCGGTGTCGTCGGTGACGGACCCGGCGGGCATGCCCGCGCTCACCGGATTGTCGGGCCGGGCGGCCTCGAAGCCGGTGACGGTGCCGTAGACCCGGACGACGTCCTCCCGGGACATCACCTGGGTGGGCATGCCCAGGGCGTCACCGAGGGCGAGTCCGTAGAAGGCGCCCAGGGCGCGGTCGAGTCGGTCGGTCACGAGCGGCCTCCATGGCCCGAGCGGACGTGCAGTTCGAAGTGGGCGGGATCGAGCAGGCTGCTGACCTGCTCGACCACCGAGCCGTCGGCGGCCCGGTACACCTGGTCCAGGCGGAGGAAGGACTCACCGGGGGAGCGGTGCAGCGCGCCCGCCTCGTCCGCCGCCAGCCCGCGCACCGAGACGACTCCCTCACCGGAGTCGGTGATCCGGCCCGCCGCGATCAGGGCCCGGCTGAGCGAACCGCCGTCGAGACCGCGCTCGGGCAGCCCGGCCAGGCTCCCGGTGGCCGGCACCCGGCTGCGCTCCAGCGAGACGCCCGGCCCGTCGGGCAGCCGTCTGACCCGGTCCAGCGCGATGAACGCCTGCGAGGTGAGCCCCAGCCGGGCGGCCAGCTCCGGATCGGTCACCTCCTCGAAGCGGAGGATCTCGGTGGTGAGTTCCGTGCCCTGCTCGGCCAGCGACCGGGTCCAGCCGAGGCGGTTGTCGATCGGCGTCCCGTCGAAGGTGACGAACGAGCCGATCCCCGCGTGGGTGGCGATGAGGCCCTCCTCGCCGAGAACCTGAAGAGCCTGCCGAAGGGTGGTCCGGCTGACGCCGAACCGCTCGGTCAGCGCGTGCTCCCCGGGGAGCCGGCTGCCGTCGGCGTGGACCCCGGCTCGGATCTCGTCGGCGAGGACGCGGGCGATGCGATGGTGCTTATGAACCTGTCCAGGCATGTCTAGACAGTAGGTGAACAAGTGTCGGTGGTCCAGACCCCTCGGACGATTTCTCTCCGACTCTGAAGTTGACTCTGTCAAAACTAGCGGGCTATGTTCGATGTGTGCCCAGGGGTGAACGCTCTCCGCGGCACATGGCCATCCCTGACCTCTGACAGGGGATCTTGCTCGTTTGCCAAGTGATCTTGACGACCAGTAGGTTTCTGCCACTTGATCTTGACCGGTGGGTCTCGTCTGGTGGGAGGAGACCGTGGCTGGTGCCGCGCTGGCGTACGGCGATGCCGTCCTGTCGGCCTTTGAGCTGGGGTTTGTCGAGTCCGGGCAGCGCCGCCGGTTGCCGTTGGGTCAGGGCTGGAACCGTCGGTTCGAGGCGGCCGATCCGGTCCGGGGTTCCGCTGGGCCAAGGGCGGGGAGAGTTTCGCCGGTCTGTACTACTCGGTCACGGTGGGTGCCCACGTGGGCTACGAGAGGTGGCTGGAGCGGGATCGGCTGATGCTGGGAGGTCCACCGCGACCCCTACGACATCTCCCAGATCTGGGTACGCGACCACCGCGCCGACGGGCGCCGATGGATCCAGGCGACCTGGAAGCAGCTGCACCGGGCGCCGGTGCCGTTCGGCGATCTGACCTTGGGACCACGTCAGTCACCAGATGCCCGGCGCCACCGAGGCGGAGATCGCCGACGCGGTCGCCTCCTTGCTCACCCGGGCCCACGCCGGTCCGGCGGGGCGAACCGAAGCCCAAGGCGACCAGGCGCGACCGCCGGGTCGCCGCCCGGACCAAGGCAGCCGGGCCGTCGACCCCGCTGCCCGCTCAGAGCGCTGACGAGCCCGCCCCCGCCCCGCACCCGAGCCGGAGGCCGGGGAGAAGCTCGCCGACGTGATCCCGCTCGGCCTGTTCGACCCGCTCGAAGATCCCTGGAGACGACGATGACGCTGCTGGACACCGATGAGGCCGGGCAGCACCTGACCACGAAGGACGGCTGGCGCCGGTTCGTGGCCGGCGGCCCGAAGCCGCCCCACATACCGGCGCCGTCGGCGAAGTCGTACGCCAAGCTGCCCAGGAAAACCCGCTTGAAGCTGGACGACCTGCGCATCGACCATCACGCCCGCCTGATGGTCGTGGCCACCTCCACGGTCCGCCACACCGTCACCACGGTCCGCCGCCTGGTCATGTTGAACCGGCACGCGATCAGCGCCCGCCGGGGCCTTATCGTCTCCGGCCCGGCCGGCACCGGGAAGACCATCACGCTCACCCAGCTCGGCCTGGCGCACGAGCTCAACGACCGCCATGTCCACCCCGACGCCCACGGCCGCATCCCGGTCCTCTACATCACCGTCCCGCCCGCGGCGACCGCCCGGATGATCGCCGCGGAGTTCGCGCGCTTCCTGGGCCTGCCGGTGCACCGCCGGCTCAACACCACCGACATCATCGAGGCCGCCATCGGCATCTGCACCACCGCCCGCACCGCCCTCGTGATCGTCGACGAAGTCCACAACATCTCCCTGACCACCCGCCAGGGCGCCGAGGTCTCCGACACCCTGAAGTACTTCTCCGAGCGCATCCCCGCCACGTTCATCTACGCCGGCATCGACATCGAGCACAGCTCGATCCTCTCGGGCACCCGTGGCGCGCAGATCGCCAGACGCTTCACCCTCATCCCCACCCATCCCTTCCCCTACAACGACGAGTGGAAGGGCCTGGTCAAGACGATGGAAGACACCCTGCTGCTGCACCACCACAAGCCGGGCACCCTCGCCGGACTGGACCGCTACCTCCACGACCGCACCGGCGGCATGATCGGCGCCCTCTCCCACCAGATCCGCGGAGCCGCGATCGACGCCATCCTCACCGGCACCGAGAAGATCACCCAAGCCGGACTGGAAGCCATCCCCCTGGACGTCACCGCCAGCACCCAGGCTCCCCAGCCCAGAAGAGCCACCCGGTGAACCCACCGGCGCACGGACTGGACCGTCCGGTCGTGGCACTGCCGATCCAGGTCTTCCCTCGCCCTTGCGAAGGTGCCGAGACCTTCATCGCACGCCTCGCGCAGGCGAATTACCTCAAGCCCTTCTACCTGCGCGCCTACCTCTGCGACCCTCCCATGACGGCCGGCGCCCTCAGCTGGTCCCGCCTCGCTGCCGCGACCGGACGAGACCCCGTCGAACACTCCAGGACGTCCTCGAACGCACGCCACCGCCGCCGCCCGACCTCCTGCTCTGCGAGTACTGCGGCCGCCCGCCCCGACCGAACGTCGAGGCCGGCCCGGCTCCCTGGTGGTGCTCGGCCCGATGCCGACGCAGAGACGACCTCCTGAAGAGCGCACCCTCCAGCAACGGCATCCTCCTGGACCAGAAGCAGGTCCTGCCCTGCCCCGGCTGCGGAGCCCAGTTCATCCGGCCCGCGGTCAGCCCTCGCAGCGCTTGTTCACCCCGTTGCCACGGCAGGAACGTTCGTGCGCAACAAGCTGAGCTGGCTCTCTACGAGAACCCGGACGCCATCGAAGACGACGGCACGTAACCAGGTGAGCCGACCGGGTCTGCCCCTACGATTCAGCATCTGCATGGCGAGCTGTCGTCCAGTGCTCCTCGAACTCGCTCCGGCTGATCTCTTCTCTCGAGAGCACAGGGTCGAAGAGGTCCACGATCGGTGGGTCGAACGGCCAATCGTCAGGGCCGCTGCGCACGGCGGTTCCGTCCTCGGCCAGCTCGACTTGGCGAATCCGACGCCCGTCGGACCCTACCTCCATCAGATAGACGACCGGTTCATCGCCCTCCTCGTCCCAGCGACGCCGCAGGAATACTACGTTCCTCTCTGCAAGCGCACCGAAGCCTTCACACTCACGCTGGGCGTCACGCTGGGCGCGCAGATCATCCAGTCCAGGAGGCATTCGAGGACCGTCGATGTCGACTTCCTCCAAGCCCTCATCCCGAGACCGGGCCACAGCGTCCGGGTCGGTGACCACCTCAACCCAGGCGAACGTTTCGAGAACCTCCCGCTTGGAACGCGCTCGGACCCACCACCATGAACCGCCCATCCCGTAGTCGTGCAGAACGAGGAAGGGGCGCTTGGGCGCGTCAGCGTTGTCGGTCATGAAGGCTGAGCCTAGCCAGCCCCGCTGCGGAGCTGTTGGCCTGGTCAAACTCACATGGCAAACGGTCAAGATCGCCTGGCAGAGGTCAATACCAGCCTGAAACGCCTCTTCTCTGCCCGAGGGTGCGCAGTACGGCGTCGGCGGGATGCGGATTCCACGCACCCCACTTCGCAAGGCGAGTGGGCCAGTTCTCTTCGGGAAGCACCATGCACTGTTACGACTGCGCCCAGGACGGGCGTGACGACACCATCGGGATCGGCGCCTGCACCCGTTGCGGGCTCTTCACCTGTGCCGATCACTCGCGGATCCTGCGGACGACCGTCCAGCGGCCGATCGGCGTGATCCCCATGACGAGCGTCCGTCCCGCCCGGCGTCTCGTCTGCGGCTCCTGCCGTACGGCGGAAGCCTCCTAGGGCCGTTCGCCCAGAACTGACTGTGTCAACTCTGGGTTGTATCGTGGGCCGGGCCGGCACCGTGGGCGCGTGGCAGCGCTGCCCGGATCCGCGGAGGGGAATGACCATGGAGCAGCTGGTGGGTGACCTGCTCAAACGCAAGGGGCTGCGCAGCACGGCCCAGCGCCGGGCGGTGCTGACCGCGCTGCAAGGCCGTCCGCACTCCACCGCGGCGGACCTCGAAGCGCGCATCGGCGCGGACGCCGCCGCGGCCGGCGGACTCTCCCGGCAGGGCCTGTACAACGTCCTGGACGACCTGACCAAGGCGGAACTCGTCCGCTGTATCGAGCCCGCCGGTTCACCTGCCCGGTACGAGCTGCGGGTCGGCGACAACCATCACCACCTCGTCTGCCGCCGCTGCGGTCTGATCGAGGACATCGACTGCAGCGTCGGTGCGGCGCCGTGTCTCACCCCCGAGAAGGACCTGGGCTTCGCTGTCGACGAGGCCGAGATCACCTGGTGGGGGCTGTGCGCGGAGTGCCAGAAGGCCACCGGCGCCTGAATCGGCCGATGGCCGCACGCACCGTCCGTCCGGACCGCGACCCTGCCGCGGCGCCGCCGGATCCTGGCCGGCCGGGCGCCAGGATCCCCGGCCCGGCCGGGTCCGGTCGCGCCTTCGCCGGGTGGGGCGCGCCGAGGCCCCGGCCCTGGCCGCACCGGTCGTGACGCAGGTCACCCTCCTGTTTCAGCCAATCGTGGAATGCCGCCCCGGGCCGTGTCGCTGCAACGTTTTCGGGGGTGTGCTGGGCAAGGGCGCTCGGCGCGACGGGCCCCGGAGGCCGAAAACACCTCCCGGTCCGTCCCGCTCCCCGTCCCCGGACCGCCGTCCCCGAAAGGTTCGCTCACCCACCATGCCTCTGGCTCTGCTTGCCCTGGCCGTCGTCACGTTCGGCATCGGCACCACCGAGTTCGCCACCATGGGCCTGCTGCCCCAGATCGCGGACGGGCTCGGTGTCTCGGTACCGCACGCCGGCAACCTCGTCTCCGCCTACGCCCTCGGCGTCGTCGTTGGTGCCCCCGTGCTGACGGGCATCGGCGCGCGGGTGTCCCACAAGCGGCTGCTGCTCCTGCTGACCGGGCTGTTCGTGGTGGGCAACACGGCGTCCGCGCTCGCCCCGAACTTCGGCCTGCTCTTCGCGGCCCGCTTCCTGGCCGGGCTGCCGCACGGCGCCCTGTTCGGCGTGGGCGCCGTCGTCGCCTCCCGGCTGGTGGCGCCGGAGCGTGCGGCACGTGCCGTCTCCAGCGTGTTCCTCGGCCTCACCGTCGCGAACATTGTCGGTGTCCCCGCCGGTACCGCCCTCGGCCAGCATCTTGGCTGGCGGTACGCCTACTGCGCGGTCGCCGTCATCGGCCTGGTGGCGCTCGCCGCGCTCGCCCTCCTCGTGCCCTACCAGCCGCGCGGCCCGCAGGCAGGAATCCGGCGGGAACTGCGGGCGATGGGCAACCGGCAGGTCTTCATCGGTCTCGGCACCGCAGTCGTCGGGTTCGGCGGCTTCTTCGCCGTCTACAGCTACCTCGTCCCGATGCTGACGCACCTGACCGGCATCTCCGACTCCTCGACCACCGCGGTCCTCGCCCTCTACGGCGTCGGCATGACCCTCGGCACCCTGGCCGCGGGTCCCCTCACCGACCGGGCCCTGCGCCCGACGCTGTACGCCGGGATCATCCTGCTGGCGGCCGCGCTGGTAACGTTCTACTTCACCGTCCACAGCACGGTGCCGGCCCTGGTGACCGTCACCTTCATCGGTGCGATGGGCGCGCTCATCACCACGCCGGTCCAGATGCTGCTGATGATGAACGCGAAGGACGCGCCGACGATGGCCGCGGCCTCCAACCACTCCGCCTTCAACATGGCCAACGCGGCCGGCGCCTGGCTCGGCGGCCTGGTGATCTCGGCGGGCTGGGGCTGGGCGGCCCCCAACCTGGTCGGCGCGGCCCTTGCGATGGCCGGCCTGGCGCTGGCCGTCACCGGCGGCGTCCTGGACCGCGGCGACCGCCCCTCGAAGGTGGTCACCTCGCAGGAGGGCCGCGCCTCCGCGGCCGTGGGCGAGGGCATCGTGGACCGCGCTGTCGAGGAACACCGCCCCGCCGGCTGAGCTCCGCCGGCCGACCGGACCGCGCAGTCGTCGAGGACCACCGTCCCGCCTGCTGAGCGCCGCCGGCCGGCCGGACCACGGGATCAGGCCGGGGTGTCGCCGCGCAGTTCCACGAGGGTGGACGCCGTCAGGCGCAGGGGCGCGTCGGCCGGGTCGACGAGGACGACCGTGCAGGTCGCCGCATGGGCGAGGGCCGTGGTGAGACTGCCGTCGGCGAACTGGGCGAGCGGACCGCGCGGCGAACGCCCGACGGCGACGGCACGGGCGTGCACCTCGGCGGCGTGCCGGGCCAGCACCCGTCCCGCGGCGGCGTGATCGCCGACACTGTCCAGTACCTGGCCGGTGGCGGCGAACCCCTGGGCGGCGAGCCGGTCCAGATGGGCGGTCACGGCGGCCCGGGCCTCCTCGGCGGTCTCGGTTTCCGCGGCCTGCTCCTCGACCACGGCGGTCTGCTGGACGTGCACCACCTCCAGCGGGCTGCCGGTGTCCCGCGCTAGCCGGGCGGCGGCGTCGACGATGGCGGCGGCCTGCTCGTGATTGCCGACGGCCACGACGACCGGGCCGGTGCCGGGCGCGACCCGCCGCCCCACGGGGGTGAGGGCCGGGGCGACCGGCTCCCCGCCGCCGAGGCGGGACTCCGCCTCGCGCAGCAGCCGATGCCCGCTGGCCAGGACCGGGATCGCCAGCAGGAAGGTGCCGGCGCCCAGGTAGAACGGCACGCTCAGATCGGTGGCGTCGGCGAGCTTCCCGGCGACGTACGGCGCCAGGCCGCCGCCGATGAACCGCAGGAAGCCGTACGCGGAGGAGGCCACCGGTCGTTCCACCGGCGAGACCACCATCACCGCCTGCGTGGTCAAGGTGTTGTTGACGCCGATGAAGATCCCGCTGACGACGACGGCGACGATCACGACCGTCGGGGTGTCCACCCCGGCGGCGATGACGGCCATCACCGCGCCGAGGCCGACGAGGTTGGCGTACAGCACGGGCGCGGTGCCGAAGCGGGCCTGCAGACGTGGCGCGAAGAAGACGCTGAACGCGGCGACCAGCAGACCCCAGCCGGTGAAGACGAGCCCCAGCTGATGGGCGTCCAGCTCCATCGGGTAGGGCGCGTAGCCGAGCATCGTGAAGAAGCCCCAGTTGTACAGCAGGGCCATGATGCCCATGGTCAGCAGACCGCGGTGGCGCAGCGCCGTGATCGGTGCCAGCGGTGAGGTACGGCGTTCCGGCTTGGGCAGCGCCGGCACGAAGACCAGCGTCGCGACGAGCGCGATCGCCATCAGGACGGCCACGCCGAAGAAGGGACCCCGCCAGCTGATGGCCCCCAACTCGCCGCCCAGCAGGGGGCCGACGGCTATGCCGAGGCCCAGGGCGGTCTCGTAGAGGATGATCGCGCCGGCGAAACCACCGCTCGCCGAGGCGACGATGACGGCCAGCGAGGTGGCGATGAACAGGGCGTTGCCGAGTCCCCACCCGGCGCGGAAGCCGACGATGCCGTTGATCGAGCCGGAGGTGCCGGCGAGCGCGGCGAACACCACGATGATCGCCAGCCCGGCGACCAGGGTGCGCTTGGCGCCGATCCTGCTGGACACCCAGCCGACGATCAGCATCGCGACCGCGGTCACGATCAGATAGCTGCTGAACAGCAGCGATACCTGGCTGGGGGAGGCGTGCAGACTCGTGGCCAGGGCGGGCAGGATCGGGTCCACGAGGCCGATGCCCATGAACGAGATGACACAGGCGAACGCCACGGCCCACACGGCCTTCGGCTGCCTGAACGGGCTTGCGGTCCTCGGGTGCGGAGCACTCATCAACGGTCCTCTCTCCGGATGCGGACGGACGGGACGGCTATAGGGGGGAAGGAGCGGAGGGGTCAGTCGCGGGCCCGGCGTCCCTCGATCGCACGGGCCAGGGCGGGCAGGGCGAGCCGGACGGCCCGCTGCTCGGGCTCGGTCAGTTCCTCGATCAGTTCCCGCAGGGCGTGGGCGCGTTCGGAGCGCCGCTGCCGGAAGACTTCGAGTCCGGTCCCGGTGATCTCCACCAGGACGCCCCGGCCGTCGGTGCGGTCGGCGTTGCGCGCCACCAGCCCCGCGCGCTCCAGCCGGCCGACGAGCTGGGTCATCCCCGGCTGCGAGACGCCTTCGGCGCGGGCCAGTTCGGTCAGCCGCAGCGGACCCTCCCGGCCCAGCCGGCCCAGCGCGGCGGAGGCGGCGGTGCTCAGACCGCCGGCGGTGGCGCTGTGACGCACATGGCGCACCAGCTGCTCCACGGCGATCATCAACTGCTCCGCCGAACCGGCGGGATCCTCGGCACCCGTCGGCTCGTCGGAGCCGTCCCGATCTTCGACCCGGTTCTCCATAACGGCATTATGCATCTAGGTGTACGGTGAAGCAATGAGTCCGGATCGGTGCGTTGTCGGGGAAAATCCGGGGCGGTGGGGAACACCTGCCGGGACGGAGATGCCGGCCGGGTCCGCGGCCGGGACGGTGTCACCTCCCGGGCCGGCGGCCGCCGTTGTGAGCGGACCCGCCCGTCACAGGTCCACGCGCACTCCCCACCCCTGTTCGAGCGCCACGTCATAGGCCACCCGGACCGCCGCCACGTCGAGCGCCGCGTGGCCGGTGGACTTGAAGACCGTGAGGACGTCGGCGTCACCACCCCGCCCCGGGTGGTCGCCGTCCAGGACGGACCCGAGGAGGGTCACCGGCCGTCCGGGGGAAAGGTCCTGGAGCTCATGGGCGCCCGCGGGCGGCGGCGCGGTGGCCGCGCCGGTCCACTCGGTGAACAGGACCGCGTCCCGTACGGTGCCCGGGTCCAGTTCGGGCCCCTGGGAGCCGCCGACCGAGGAGACGTGGACGCCGGGAGCGAGCCACTCGCGGCGGATGACGGGAGCGGTGGCGCCGGTGCAGCAGAACACCACATCGGCCTCGCGTACGGCGTCCTCCATGCCGGTGGCGACCCGCGCGCCGGGATACAGCGCCGCAGCCGCACCGGCCCGCAGCGGATCACGGCCGGCCACCGTCACCTCGGCGTCCGGCCGCACCGCCGCGAGCAGCGCCAACTGGGCGCGTGCCTGGGCGCCCGTCCCCACCACCGCCACCCGGCCGAGACCGGGGCGGGCGGCCAGGGCCAGCGCGCTCTGCGTGGCGGACGCCGCCGTGCGGACCTCGGTCAGCGACTCGCCGTCCACCAGCGCCAGCGGCCGCCCGTCGTGCTCGTCGAACAGCGCCACCAGCCCCCGGTGGAAACCGCGTCCGGGGTGTCGGGGATCGGCGGTCACGGTCACCAGCTTCGCGGCCAGGCCGAGCCCCGGGACGTAACCGGGCATGGCGCCCAGCAGGCCGGTCGGTGTGAGGGCGGCGATGCGCGGCGGGACGGAGACCTGGTCGCGGGCGACGGCGACAAGCGCCCGGGCCACCGCGTCGAGGACGGCGTCCGGTGGCAACGCGGCAGCCGTCTGCCGGCGGTCCAGTACCAGCATGCCGCTCACCGGCCGGCCTCCGCCGTGCCGGCGGTCAGAACCGACACCAGCTCGTCCGTGGCCGCGCGCAACTCCCGCCGCACGGCCGCCAGTTTCGGCCCGTCGAACTCGGCGTCCGGTCCTACGACCGTCAGCGCGCACACCGGAGCGCCAGGGTCCGGCACCACCGCCCGGCTGACGGAGGCGACCAGCTTGTCGTTACGGCCGTGCTCCACGGCGACACCGGTCCGCTCCACCTCGGCCAGCTCCCGCGCCACCTCGCCGGCGTCCTCCCCGAGCCCGTTCAGCCACCGTCTCCTCGCCTCCGGTTCGAGCGCGGCGACCAGGGCCAGCGGCCCGGCGAACCGCCGTACGGGCAGCAGCTCGCCCCGCAAGTGGCTGATCATCGCGAGCCGTTCGGGCCTGACCACGTCGATCACCCGGGCGCCGCCCTCCTCCAGCACCTGGAGGTTGACCATCATGGAGGTCGCCGTGGACAGTCGTTCCAGCACCGGACGGGCCAGCGCGGTCAGCGAGTTGCCCGCGGCCGAGGCGGACATCCGCAGCACCGCGGCACCGGGCAGATATCGGTCACCGGCCCGCAGTACCCAGCCCCGCCGGACCAGGTCCAGCAGGATCCGGTAGGCGGTGGCCCGGTGCAGGCCGACCTCCGCGGCCAGATCGGTCAGCCGCACCGGGTGCGGTGCGCGCGAGACGGCCTCGACCAGGTCGAGCGCCTTGTCCACGGCCGACCGGGGCGGCGCCGGGGTAAGGGGTGCGACGGGCATGACAGCGGTTCTTCCCTCTCGTCCACGGTGCGGCCACGGACCGGGGCGTCCTGATCCGCGTCCTGCGTGTGCGGTGGCCTGTCCGGCGTCCCGGCCCGCGACCCGCCCGGCGTCCCGCCCGGTGTCCTGTCCGGTTCGGGTCCTTGCGGCGATCCGCCGGTCGCGGAGTACAGTACCTGCGTTTCATCACACGATACAGCTGTTACGCAGAGCGTAACAGCGCACGTCTCGCGGACCGAAGGTGACCATGACCGACCTGCCCCCGGGCGCCCCGACCCCCTGGGCCGCACCGCCCGCCGGAACCGTCACGGTCTACCGCGGCGCCACCCTCTTCGACGGCACCGGGGACCGGCCCCGCCCGGACACCACGATCGTCACGGACGGCGCCCGGATCCACACCGTCATCGGCGACGGCGATCCGCTGCCCCCGCTCGCGGCCGACGCGCCCCGTGTCGACCTCGACGGGCGGTTCGTGGTCCCCGGCCTGATCGACACCCACCAGCATCTGGCCACCCCGCCCGACCGGCCCGTCGCCGAGGCGGTGCTCCGGCGCCTGGTGCACAGCGGGGTCACCGCCGTCCGCGACATGGCCGACGACCTGCGCCAGATCGGCGACCTCGCCCGGGCCACCCTGGTCGGCGAGATCCCCGGCCCCGACATCCGCTACGCGGCGCTCATGGCCGGGCCGACGTTCTTCGACGACCCGCGCACCCACGAGGTCTCCCGGGGCGCCGTACCCGGCGCCGTCCCCTGGATGCAGGCCGTGACCCCCGACACCGACCTCACGATCGCCGTCGCCCTGGCCCGTGGCACCCATGCCGCCGCGATCAAGGTCTATGCCGACCTGGACGCCGCGACCGTCGCCGCCGTCACCGCGGAGGCGCACCGCCAGGGCATCGCCGTCTGGGCGCACGCCACCGTCTTCCCGGCCGCGCCCGGCGAGGTCGTCGCCGCGGGCGTGGACAGCGTCTCGCACGTCACCCTGCTCGCCTTCGAGAACCCCACCGAGCCGCTGAGCAGCTACAAGACCAAACCCCGGGTGGACCACGACCGTTTCGCCACGGGCGACGACCCGAAACTGGCCGCCCTCTTCGCCGAGATGCGCCGTCGCGGCACCGTCCTCGACGCCACCGCGTCCATGTGGACCAGTGACGAGCTCCGGGGAGACACCGCCGAGTCCGCCGAACGGGCCCGTCTCAACGCGGAGTTGGCCGCCGCCGTCACCGCCCAGGCACACCGTGCCGGAGTCGGCGTCTGCACCGGCACGGATTTCGAGACCGACCCGAGGGACCCCTTCCCCGCGCTCTACGGCGAACTCGCCTTCCTCGCCGACCGCTGCGGCATCCCCACCGCCGACGTCCTGCGCTCGGCCACCCTGGTCGGCGCCAGGGCCGCCGGCACCGAGGCGGACATGGGCAGCGTCGAACCCGGAAAACTCGCGAACTTCGCCGTCCTGGACGAGGACCCCCTCCAGGACATCGCCAACCTGCGCACCCTCACCCTCACCGTGAAACGCGGCCGCCGATTCGACCGCGCCGAGTTCGAGAAGGACGCCAAGTGACCGCCACCCACCCCGTGATCGTCAACGCGCTGGGACAGCTCGACAACCCCAACGCCCCCGCGGCCCTGGCCGCCGCCACCCAGCTCAACCCCTCCAGCGGTCAACTCGCCGTCGACGCACGCGCGATCGCCGACGCCCGCGCCTCCGGCCTGACCGCCGTCAACATCACCCTCGGCTACACCATGGGCGACCTGCCGCCGTACGAGCACACGCTCGACGAGATAGCGGTCTGGGACCGGATCATCGACGCGCACCCGGCCGACCTGCTCAAGGTCCGTACGGCCGCCGATATCCGACGCGCCCACCACGAGCGGCGGATCGGCGTCATCTACGGTTTCCAGAACGCCGTCGCCGTCGGCGAGGACCCCGCCCGGGTCGCGGGCTTCGCGGAGGCCGGCGTACGGGTCGTCCAGCTCACCTACAACCAGGCCAACCACCTCGGTGACGGCTCCATGGCCACCGCCAACCGTGGCCTGACCCCCTTCGGCCGCCGGGTCGTCGAGTCCCTCAACGACCACCACCTGATGGTCGACCTCTCGCACAGCGGGGAGAACACCTGCCTGGACGCGGCCCGGCACTCCCGGCAGCCCGTCTCGATCAACCACACCGGCTGCCGTGCCCTGGTCGACCTGCCGCGCAACAAGACGGACGAGGAACTCCGGCTGGTCGCCGACCGCGGCGGCTTCGTCGGCATCTACTTCATGCCCTTCCTCAACCCGACCGGACACGCGACCGCCGCCGACGTCGTCGACCACATCGTGCACGCGGTCGACGTCTGCGGCGAGGACCACGTCGGCATCGGCACCGACGGCAGCGTCACCGCCGTGGACGACCTCGACGCCTATCGCGCGGCTCTCGCCGAACACGTCGCCGCCCGCCGGGCGGCCGGCGTCGGCGCGGCCGGCGAACGGGCCGACACCTACCCGTTCGTCGTGGACCTGCGCGGCGTGGACCAGTTCCGCGACCTGATCCGCCTCCTGGAGAAGCGCGGCTACCGCTCCGAACGCATCGAGAAGATCCTCGGCCGCAACTTCCTCGACTACGCCGCCCGCGTCTGGCCGGCCTGAGCCTGCTCTCGACGTCGTGCCTTCGACGTCGTGCCTTCGACGTCGCGCCTTCGGCGGCTGGCGGTAGCGGGCCCGTGCGAGCAGGCGTCGTGCGCGACGCCGCCGGTCTGCGTACCGGCACAAGCCGACGTCGGCCCGCCCGGGAGGGAGTGCGTGGCGGCTCGGTCAGCGGCGTCCCGGTGCGGTCGCAACGGCGGCGTCGTCGCCGTCCCCGGTACCGGACGCCGTGGCGCGCGGCCGGGTGCTGCCGGGCTCGCGCAGGGTGCCGAACAGCAGCCGGCTCAGCACCGGCATCAGGACCAGCGGCGCCAGCGCGGTCTGCAGGGTGGTGGCGTCGGCGAGGCTGCCGAGGGCGGGTCCGGCCAGGCCTCCGATGCTCACGGTCAGGCCGAGGGTGACCCCGCCGGCCGTCCCGATCCGCGAGGGCAGATAGTCCTGCCCGAGCGTCACCTGGAGCGAGAACGGCACATACAGGCCGACCGACGCCAGCGCCACGAACAGGTAGAGCGCCGGCCCCGGCACCCACACCACACCCGCGACGGCCACCACGGTCAGTACGTAGGACCAGCGGGAGACGGTCACCCGGTCCCAGCGGCCGGCCAGGGACCCGCCCAGCACGGAACCGCACGCGCCCCCGAGGTAGAGCACCGTCAGGGCCGCGGTGCCGGTGGCGGTGCCACCGCCCGTGCGCTGCTCCGCGTAGAGCGAGATGAAGGTGCTCAGACCCACGAACGCGATCGACCGGAACACCACGGCCAGGGACAGCCGTACGAAGGACGCGACGTCGTCGGTCCCGGCCGGCACCGGCGCGGCGGTACCGGGGGACTTGTCGGCGTGGAGCGCACGCAGCACCGGCAGGCACAGCGCGGTACCGGCCAGCGCCGGTACCACCAGTACCGGTGTCCAGCGCAGCCCGCCCGCGCCGACGACGGCACCCACCATCAGCGGTGCCAGCCCGAAGCCGATGTTGCCGCCGGTAGCGAACACCCCCATCGCGCTGTGGCTGCCCCGGCTGGCGATACGGGCTACCCGGGCGGACTCGGGATGGTAGGCGGCCACTCCCATCCCGGACAGGGCCATGAACACGAGGGTGAGCGGGTAGGAGCCGCTCACCCCGCTCAGCGCGACACCGGCACCGCTCAGCAGCGTGCTGACCGGCAGCAGCCAGGGCATCGGCCAGCGGTCGGTCAGCACCCCGAACAGCGGCTGCGCCACCGAGGAGAGCACGGACGCCGCCAGTACGACACCGGAGGCGACCGTGTAGGAGTAGCCGCGCTCGGAGACGTAGAACGGCAGCAGTGCCGCCACGGCACCTTGGTAGATGTCGACACAGGCATGGCCGGCGGACAGCAGAGTGATCGATGTATTCCTTCGCACCTCGCCATGTTCCGAGCCCGACGGCCTGTCGCGCTTCCGGTAATCTGCCAAGTGATGACGGAAATCCGCCACGAGGCCACCGCCCTCACCCACACCCGATCGCTGGCCGCGGGCCACGCCATCGACGCCCACCGGCACGACGACCACCAGATCGTCTACGCCGGTCGGGGCGTGGTGGCCGTGACAACCGGCGCGGGCTCCTGGGTCGCCCCCGGCAACCGCGCCATCTGGGTGCCGGCCGGTACCGTCCACGCGCACCGCGCCCACGGCGAACTCGAACTGCACTTCATCGGACTGCCCGCCACCGAGAATCCCCTGGCGCTCGGCGCCCCGACCGTGCTCGCCGTGGGACCGCTGCTGCGCGAGCTGATCATCGCCTACACCCGTGGCGAGGACGACGACAGCCCCGAACGGGCCCGGCTGCGCGCCGTCCTGCTGGACCAGTTGCGGGCCTCACCGCAGCAGCCGCTGCACCTGCCCACCCCCACCGCGCCCCTGCTGCGCGACGTGTGCGCGATCCTCCAGGCCGACCCGGCCGACGGCCGCACGCTCAAGGAACTCGGCCGTGTCGTCGGAGCCGGTGACCGCACCCTGTCCCGGCTGTTCCGCGGCGACCTCGGCATGACCTTCCCGCAGTGGCGCACCCAGTTGCGCCTCCAGCACGCGCTGGTCCTGCTCGCCGAGCGGACCCCGGTGACGGCGGTGGCTCACGCCTGTGGGTGGTCGTCGGCGAGCGCGTTCATCGACGCCTTCCGGCGGGCCTTCGGCCACACCCCGGGTTCCCGGCCGGCGGAGTGACGGCGGGACCCACCGCGGATCGGCGGCTCTCGCCGTCGGCCCTCACCCGCGTACCGGTTCCGCGTCCCGTACCCGCCGCGGCGACCGGGCCGCAGGCGTCGCGAACACGGCGGCCACCACCAGGGCGAGCACCAGGATCAGGGCGTGTCGCAGCCCGAAGTGCTCACCCAGGTAGCCGAGGGAGGGCGGGCCCACCAGGAAGGCGACGTAGCCGACGGTCGCGGCCAGCGCGACCCGGGCGGCGGAGTCGGCGCCGGAGTCGCCCGCCGCGGAGAGCGCGACGGGGAACCCGAGCGACGCCCCGAGGCCCCACAGGACGGCGGCGGCAGCCGCCACGCCCTGGTTGTCGACGAAGATCACCAGGGTCAGGCCCGCGGCCCCGACGAGCGCGCTCCCGCACAGCGCCGCCGCCCGCCCGAACCGGTCCACGAAACGCCCGCCGACGAAGCGTCCGACGGTCATCGCGGCGGCGAACACCGCGTACACGGCCGAGCCCAGCGCGGCGTCGAAACCGTGCCCGTCCACCATGACCAGCGGCAGCCAGTCGTTCGCGGTGCCCTCGGCCATGGCGAGGGCGAGGATGACGCAGCCGATGAGCAGCAGCGTGGGGTCCTTCCACACCGCGGCCCGTGCCGTGCCCGGCGCGCGGCGCTGGGCGGCGGTCCGCCGGCCCACCTCGGAGGGGACGCTCCGGATCACCAGGGCGAGTGCGACAAGGACCACGGCCGCGACCGTGACGAGATGGACCAGCACGGGGAAGCCGACCGCTGTCAGACACATGCCGGCGACCGCGCCGACGACGGTGCCGAGACTGAAGAAGCCGTGCATGGCGGGCATCGTGGAGCGGCCGAGCAACCGCTCCACCTCCGCGCCCTCCACGTTGAGGGCCACCTCGCCGCCGCCCATGCCGAGACCGAACAGGCCGAGACCCAGGGCGACGCCGAGGTCGGCGCCGGCGGCGGCTCCGATGCCGATCAGCGCGGCGCCGGCGGCGATCGCCGACGTGCCGGCGAGGACGACGAGCCGGGCGCCCCAGCGGGCCACCAGCGCCCCCGAGCACAGGATGCCGGCCATCGAGCCGACCGAGAGCCCGAACAGGATCAGCCCCATCTGCGCGGTGGAGGCGCCGAGCATGTCCCGCACGTCCGGGGTGCGGGTGACCCAGGAGGAGATGGTCAGGCCGGGGACGAAGAACAGGACGAAGACGGCGGTACGGCGCCGGGTGAGGTCGGCGGTCATGGCTGCTGGCTCCAGATGTGCCCGTTGGGTCCGTGCATGAGTCTGTACGAATGTACACACTTGCTTGTACGTCCGTACACACTCTGGGCGGCGCAACCCATGGCAGATTGAGGGCGTGACCGGCACACGACGCGAGATCCCGAACGACCCCGGACGCAAGGAGCGCATTCTGGATGCGGCCCTCGACGTGATCGCCGAGGGCGGTGTGCACACCACCACCCACCGGAGGATCGCGGCGCGGGCGCAGGTCCCGCTCGGCTCGCTGACGTACTACTTCGACGGGATGGCGGACCTGCTGGCCCAGGCCTTCGCCCGGCTGTCGGACACCATGTCCCGGCTCTACCGGCGGACCCTGCAGTCCGCCGCCTCGACGGCCGAGGCCGAGGCGGCCGTCGTCGAGCTGATCTGCGGACCGGCGTACGCGACGGAACGCGACATGACGCTCATCTTCGAGATGTACGCCTACGCCAACCACAACGCGGCGGTGTCCGCGACCACCCGCACCTGGCTCGAACGCAGCAGGGACAGCCTCGCCCTGCACTTCACGCCCGGGGTGTCCCGCGCGCTCGACGCGCTGATCGAGGGCTGGCCGATGCACCGCGCCTTCGACGAGGCCCCCCTGGACCGGCGCCTGGTCACCGAGACCGTGCACGCGATCGTCACCGCCGCCCCGAGGCTCACCGTCGACGGCCACTGAACCGCCCCCCACGGCATGACGTCTCAGTGCACGACGTCCGTCAGGTGGGGTACGACGCGGGTCAGCCGTACCACGCCCCACGTGATCAGCCCCGCGCCGAGCGCCTCGGGCAGCAGCCACCAGCCGGTGCGCACCGACTCGCCGAACAGGACGACGCCCAGCAGCAGGCTCACCGACGCGTCGCCGATGGTCAGCGCGGGCTGGGACGCGACGAGCGGGCCGGCCTGCAACGAGTTCTCCAAGAGGATCAGCGCCGCGACCCCGGCGAGTGCGAAGCCGTAGGTCTGCCAGGTGGTGAGGAAGGCGGGCAGGCCCGCGTCGGCGAGCCGGCCGGTGGCCGACTTCATCAGCGCGGCGGTCAGCGCGTTGCCGATCGCGGCACCCGATGCCAGGGCCGCCGCGCGGAACAGCGGCGACGACGAGGACCGTTCGAGCAGCACGATGCAGGCGATGGCCCCCACGGTGAGGGCCAGGGCCGGGATCCAGCGCTGCATGGACGCCTGCTCCCGGCCGCCGGACGGGGCCGCCGAGCCGAGCAGGAGGGCCAGGCCGGACACCACCACCGCGATCGCCCACCAGCCCTGCGGATTCGGCCGCCGGTGCATCAGCGGCATGGCGATGAGCAGGGCGAACGGCAGCTCCAGCATGAACAGCGGCTGGACCAGCGCCATCGGGCCGTTCACCAGGGCCAGCGCCTGGAACACCGCGGCCCCCACGACACCGGTGATCCCGATGGCCCAGGCGGGCCGCCGGGCCAGGGCGAGCAGCAGGCGCACCCCGCCCCCGCTGGGCAGCGTCGACGCGGCCTTCCGCTGGAAGGCCGTGCCCGTCGCGTTGCTGACGGCACCCAGGACGGCGAAGACCACGGCGAGCACCATCATGGTTCCAGCATGCCGTGAGCGGGCCCGGCGCTCTCTCCGAGCGCGGCACGCGGGCCGCCCCGACCGCTCCGGTCACCCGCATGCCGGTAGGCGGATTCCGTGGACCGGGATGCCGGGTCGCCATGGGTCCCCGGGCGCGTCGGTCAGGCCACCTGCCCACCGTGCAGCGCGGCATAGGCGCCGCCCCGGTGCAGCAGTTCCTCGTGGGTGCCGATCTCGCGGATACGGCCGTCGTCCATCACCACGATGCGGTCGGCGCCGCGGACGGTGGACAGCCGGTGGGCCACCACGAAGGTGGTACGACCGCGCAGCAGACGGGTCAGGGCCTGCTGCACCAGCGCCTCGGAGCGGGTGTCCAGCGCCGAGGTGGCCTCGTCCAGCACCAGGACCCGCGGATCACGGATCAACGCCCGAGCGATGGCGAGGCGTTGGCGCTGGCCGCCGGAGAGCCGGGCGCCGCGCTCGCCGACCACGGTGTCCAGGCCCTGGGGCAGCTGGTCCACGAACTCCAGCGCGTTGGCGTCGCGCAGCGCCGCGCGCACCGCCCCCTCGTCGGCCTCGTCCTCCATGCCGTAGGCGACGTTCTCCCTGATGGTGCCGTCGAAGAGGATCGACTCCTGCGGGACGACCGAGACGAACCGCCGGTAGGTGCGCAGATCGAGGCCGCTCATGTCGGTGCCGTCCAGGAGCAGCCGGCCGGCGGTGGGCCGGATGAACCCGATGACGAGGTTGAGCACGGTGGACTTGCCGGCACCCGAGGCGCCCACCAGGGCGACGGTCTCGCCCGGCACCACATCGAGGGTGAAGTCCGCCACCGCCGCGCGGTCGGTGTCCTCGTAGGCGAAGCCGACCCGCTCGAACACGACGGCACCGCGGACGGCGGTGACCTCCGCCCTGCCCTCGTTGTCCTCCAGTTCGGGCGCCTGCAGCACCTCACCGACCGAACGCACCGACTCCAGCCCCTTGGTGACGACCGGCGCCAGGCTCGTCAGCGTCGTCGTGGAGTTGGTGAGGGTGGTCAGGAAGGCGCTCAGCATGACGACGTCACCGGCGGAGACGCCCCACGTGCCGTAGTACGACACCAGCGCGGCGGCGGCGAGCACGGCGACGCCGATCGTGTTGAGGACCACCCAGGCCAGCGAGCCGAAGCGGCCGTTGACCAGGTCCAGGCGCATCCCGGAGGTGAGCAGTCGGCTCAGGGTGCCGTCCATGCGGCGCAGCGCCTTGCCCTCCAGACCGTGGGCGCGGGTGACCGGGATGAGCCGCGTCATCTCGGACACCCGGGAGGACAGGGTCTCCACCTCGTGCCGGAAGTGCTCGTTGTGGGTCCGCAGCCGCGACCGGAGCCGGGCCACGATCAGGGTCGCGCCCGGCACCACGACCAGGAAGACGGGCAGGAACTCCGGTGTGCGGACGGCGATGATCACCAGCCCGCCGGTCAGCACGGTCAGCGCGCCCAGGCCCTGTTCGGCGGTCTGCTGGACCATCTGCTCGACGGTCTCGACGTCCCGCACGACCTTGGCCTGGAGGACACCGGCGCTGACCCGGGAGTGGTAGCCGATGGACAGTTGCTGCATGCGGGTGCACAGCGCCGAGCGCAGCGTGGTGCCCATCCGGCGCACGCTGCCGTAGAGCAGCCGCACATACAGCACATGCAGCGGGTAGTTGACCAGCAGGATCGCCATGATGATCCCCACCGCCGTCCAGAGCCGGGATATCTCCCGGTGCTGTACGACCGTGTCCACGACCGAGGCGGTGATCAGCGGCAGCAACCAGACGGGGCTGTGTTTGACGGTGAACACGAGGACCGCCGCCGTCAGGCTGCGGCGGTCGGCGCGCAGGAGGTAGCGGAGGGTGCGGACGGGATGTTCGCCCCGGTAGCGGTGGTCGAGCGGTCGTTCCGACGTCGACGCCATCGGCGGTGGTCCTCCCTGCGCTTCCGGCTTGCGGCAACCGCTTTCCGCCGGTCACCGTACACCCGGCGCCCGCGGGTCAGGCAGGTGCGGTCGACCGACCGATGCGGCTGGGGGCCGAGTGGGAGAAGGTGGGGGAGAGGGGCGGACGAAACGGCGAGCGTCCCGTCGTAGGGGTGATCCGCCCCCGTCGCCAGGAAAGAGGCAGCCATGACAGGACCAGAGGCCGACGCCGAGAAGCAGATACTCGGCCGCATCACGGAAATGATCAGTCAGGAGAAGGACCTGCGTGAGCGCCTGGCGCAGGAGGAGATCGACGGAACGACCGAGCACGCCCGCCTGGCACACCTGGAGACCGAGCTCGACCAGTGCTGGGACCTGCTCCGGCAGCGCCGGGCCAGGGTCGCGGCGGGACAGGACCCGACCGAGGCGAACGTCCGCTCGGCGTCCGAGGTGGAGGGCTACCTGTCCTGAGGACCGCACGCGGCTCGGGCCGACGTGTAGGGAGGACGGCCCCCGCACGACGGGGTGCCGCCCTCCCGCCCGCACCGTGGACGGACTGTGGGCGAAGCCCCTGGACTCGGCGTTCACCAGCACCGATCGTGGGGGGATGAACGATCACCGCGCAGCCTCCGCAGGCCCTGCCGCACCGGTCCCCGTCCAGGCCCCCTCCGACCGCCCGGGAGTACCGGTGCCGGGCGATGCCACCGGCGCGCCGGAGGGCATGAGCGAGGCGGCCACGCGTGCGGAGGCCGCCGAGATCCGCCGTTTCCGGGAGCGGCTCGGACTGACCGGACTGGTCGACGTCCACACGCACTTCATGCCCGAGCGTGTCCTGCGCAAGGTCTGGAACTACTTCGACACGAACGGCGAGTCGCTCGGCGGACTGGAGTGGCCGATCACCTACCGGAAGGAGGAGGCGGAACGCACCGCCCTGCTCCGGGAGTTCGGCGTCCGGGCCTTCACCGCGATGCTCTATCCGCACAAGCCCGGCATGGCGACGTGGCTGAACGAGTGGGCCGCCGACTTCGCCCAGCGCACCCCCGACTGTCTGCACACCGCGACCCTGTACCCCGAACCGGGCGTGGAGACGTACGTCCGCGAGGCCGTCGAGGCAGGCGCCCGGGTCTTCAAGGCGCATGTCCAGGTGGGGGCGTACGACCCGGCCGACGAACTCCTCCAGCCGGCGTGGGGACTGCTGGCCGAGGCCGGGATTCCCGTGGTGATCCACTGCGGTTCCGGTCCCTCGCCCGGCGAGCACACCGGCCCCGAGCCGATCGAACGGGTGCTGGCGCGGCATCCTGGGCTGCGGCTGATCGTCGCCCACATGGGGATGGCCGAGTACGAGGACTTCCTCGGCCTCGCCGAACGGTTCGAGGAGGTACGGCTGGACACGACGATGGTGTTCACCGACTTCACCGAGCGGTTCATGCCGTACCCCCGCGGCGCCCTGTCCCGGGTCGCCGACCTGGGCGACCGCGTCCTGCTCGGATCCGACTTCCCCAACATCCCCTATCCGTATGTCCACCAGCTCCAGGCCCTGGAACGTCTGGACCTCGGACAGGAGTGGCTGCGGGCGGTGTGCCACGACAACGCGGCCCGGTTGTTCGGGCTGTGACCGGGCCGCGGTCACCGGTGCGGTCGATCAGGGCGACGGGCTGCCGGTGACCGTCCCGCTCGGCGGGTACGAAGTCGGTGACGGTCTCGCGGCGCAGCAGGACGACACGGCCGTCGTGCGCGGGCGGAGCCGTCCATGGCCGGCCTTCAAGCACACCGCTCCCGGGCCGATTCCGGCGGCGGCCTAAGGCAGTTCGACGCTGATGAGGCCACGCAGCAGCTTGCGCAGGTGGTCCGGCATGTCGATGGCGTCCGGGCTGAGCAGCCACTGGATCTGCAGGCCGTCGATGAACGCGATCAGGTCCGCCGCCAGCCCCGACGCGTCCACGTGGGGGCGCAGCAGATCGCGTCGTACCAGGTCGTCGACGGCCAACTGCATCTGCCGGCGGGTGCGTTCGTAGCGTGCGACGAAGTACGGGCGCGCCGGGTGGTCGGCCGCGGTCGCCTCGCTCGACAGCACCGCGAACAGACTCACGATCAGCGGGTTGGCCTGGTTGTGCGCGACGAGCCGGATCATGCTGGCGAAGTACTCCAGGCCGTCGCGGTTGACCGCGCCCGACCCGAAGAAGTGCGCGTCGTCCTGGCGCTCCCGCTCCTCCAGAACCGCTTCGAGCAGTGACTCCTTCGTCGGGAAGTGGTGGAGCAGGCCGGCGCGCGAGACATCGCAGGCCGCGGCGAGCTGGACCATGCTCGCGTTGCGGTAGCCGACCTGCCCGAACGCGGTGAACGCGGCCTCGATGATCTGGGCGCGCCGGCGTTCCCCCTTGGGGTAGTTCCGTGGGGCCGTCCCCTGCCGCGCGGTCGCCTTTGCCATACGGAGATGCTAGTCGCCCTCTAGAAACCAGCACCCCTGTCGGTATTCTGTTGTGCGGCCGTCCGTATCGAGAGGAGCCCAACATGTCGACACCGCGGATGTCGGTGCAGCTCTACTCCGTCCGCCACGCTCTGGAAGCCGACGAGGACGCGGCCCTGGGCCGCCTCGCCGCTCTGGGACTGAGCAAGGTCGAGGCCTTCGGCTTCGTGCACCGCGCCGGCGAACTGGCCGACGCGCTCGCCCGGCACGGCCTGTCCGCGCCGACCGGACACGCCGGTTTCCTCTCCCCGGAACGGGCCACGGCCGACGGGGCACCCGCGCCCACCCTCGACGAGACCTTCCGGGCCGCCCGGCGACTGGGCGTGGAGATCCTCTTCGACCCGTTCGTCCCCGCCGCCCGCTGGGCCGACGAGACGGAGATCGCCCGTACCGCCGGGCTCCTGAACGAGGCCGCGAAACGGGCCGCCGACCACGGGCTGCGCGTCGGATACCACAACCACTCGCAGGAGTTCGTCCACACCGTCGCCGGCGTCAACGCCTTCGACCGCTTCGCCGACCTGCTCGCTCCCGAAGTCGCC
Organism: Streptomyces sp. NPDC007157; assembly: GCF_040634235.1. NCBI lineage: Bacteria > Bacillati > Actinomycetota > Actinomycetes > Kitasatosporales > Streptomycetaceae > Streptomyces > Streptomyces sp. NPDC007157. The sequence continues at coordinate 127,862 of NZ_JBEYFE010000003.1, read as the reverse complement.
CTGGAAATAGACCTGTTCTGGGCCTCGGCCGGCGGCTACGACGTCGTGTCGCTGCTGAACCGCCTGGGTTCCCGGGTGCGCGCCCTGCATGTGAAGGACGGCCCCGTCATCGACGACCCGTTCACCTCCGGCGCCCCCTTCGACGCCGCCGACACCCGCCAGGTACCCGCGGGCCGGGGGGAGATACCGCTCGACGCCTCGCTGGCGGCGGCCCCGGACGCCGAGTACGCCGTCATCGAGTTCGACCACTACGACGGTGACATCTTCGAGGGCATCGCGGCGGGCGTCGCCTACCTCAACGGGAAGGGCATCGCCTGATGGCGGCAGAGCACCCGGTCGGCGTCGGCCTCGTCGGCGCCGGCAACATCAGCGACCAGTACCTGACCAACCTCACCCGCTTCCCCGACCTGCACGTGGCCGTCGTGGGCGACCTCGACACCGTGCGCGCCGAGACCCAGGCCCGCAAGTACGGCGTCGAGGAGTGGGGCACCGCCGCGGACGTCCTCGCCCACCCGGACGTCGACATCGTCGTCAACCTGACCGTCCCCGCCGTCCACGCCGAGGTCAGCTCGGCGATCCTCGCCGCGGGCAAGCACGTCTGGTCCGAGAAGCCCATCGCCGTCGACCGGGACGACGCCCGCGCCCTGCTCGACCTGGCGGCCGCGGCCGGGCTGCGGGTCGGAGTCGCCCCCGACACCGTGCTCGGCCCCGGACTGCAGACCGCACTGCGGGCCGTCGCCCGCGGGGACATCGGCACCCCGCTGTCCGCGCAGACCGTCATGCAGTACGCGGGACCCGACCTCTGGCACCCCGACCCCGAGTTCCTGTTCGCCAGGGGCGCCGGTCCGCTCTTCGACATGGGGCCCTACTACCTCACCGCCCTGGTCTGCCTGTTCGGCTCGGTCAGCCGGGTCGCCGCGGTCGGTTCCACCGCCCGGACGGTGCGCACGGTCAGGAGCGGCCGGCGGGCGGGCACCGAGTTCGCCGTCGCCGTACCCACCCATGTCTCCGCGCTCACCCAGTTCGAGAACGGCGGGGTCGGCCAGAGCGTGTTCAGCTTCGACTCCCCGCTCACCCGCACCGGGTTCGTCGAGATCACCGGCACCGAGGGCACGCTGGTGCTGCCCGACCCCAACACCTTCGCGGGAGAGGTGCGGATCACCCGGGTCCAGCAACGCGGCCAGGATCCCGTATGGGAGACGGTCCCGCCGGTCGGCATCGAGGCCGGCCGCGGACTGGGCGTCCTGGACATGGCCCGGGCCATCCGCGGCGGACGCCCGCACATCGCCTCCGGAGACCTCGGCTACCACGTCCTGGACACCATGGTCTGTGTCGACGAGTCCGTCACCTCCGGCCAGACCGTCCAAGTCGCCAGTACCGCGGGCGAGATACCGCTCGTCCCCGAGGACCGGGACCCCTACGGAGCAACCCTGTGAGCCGCCCGCTGCGCGCCGGATTCATCGGCGGCGGCTTCATGGCGGCCGTGCACACCCGCGCGAGCCGGGCCGCCCGCGGCCGGCCGACCGCCCTCGCGAGCTCCACCCCCGAACGCGGCAAGCGGGCCGCCGAGGCCCTCGGCGTCGAACGGTCCGAACCGGACGCCCGCGGCCTCACCACGGCCGGCGACCTCGACGTCGTCCATGTGTGCAGCCCGAACCGCCTGCACACCGAACACACCCTGGCGGCGCTGGCCGCGGGCGCGCACGTCATCTGCGAGAAGCCGCTGGCCACCACCGCGGCGGACGCCGAACTGCTGGTCCGGGCCGCCCGGGAGGCCGGCCGGGTGGCGGCGGTCCCCTTCGTCTACCGCTACCACCCGATGGCCCGGCAGGCCCGCGCCCTGGTGGCGGACGGACAACTCGGCACCGTCCTCACCCTGGACGCCGGCTACCTCCAGGACTGGCTCCTCGACCCCGGCGACACCAACTGGCGCGCCGAACCGGAAGCGGGCGGCGCCTCCCGGGCCTTCGCCGACATCGGCTCCCACCTGTGCGACCTCGTCGAGTTCGTCTCCGGACAGCGCATCCACCGCCTGGCGGCGCGCACCCGGACGGTCTTCGCCGAGCGCGGCGGCGCCCACGTCAGCAACGAGGACACGGCCGCCCTCCTCGTCGAACTCGGCAACGGGGCACTGGGCACCCTGCTCGTCAGCCAGCTCGCCCCCGGCCGCAAGAACAGCCTCACCCTCGAACTCCACGGCACCCGGCAGAGCGTGCGCTTCGAACAGGAACGCCCCGAAGAACTGTGGATCGGCAGACGTGACGGATCGCAGCTGCTGCTGCGCGACTCCGGGACCGCCGCCCCCGACTCGGCCCGCCTGTCGGTGCTGCCGCCCGGCCACGCCCTCGGGTACCAGGACGCCTTCACGGCGTTCGTCACCGACGTCTACGACGCCGTACGGGGAAAGCACCCCGAGGGGATGCCGACGTTCGACGACGGACTGCGCGCCGCCCGGCTCACCGAGGCCGTCCTGGCCTCCGCCGCCGGACGCGGCACCTGGATCGAGACCGCACCCGAGACGATCGAGACCGCACCCGAGACGATCTCGACCGCACCCGAGACGGAGGACCGCACATGACCGCAGCCACCCACCCCGTCACCCTGTTCACCGGACAGTGGGCCGACCTCCCCTTCGAGGAGGTGGCCCGCCTCGCCGCGCAGTGGGGCTACGACGGCCTGGAGATCGCCGCGTCGGGCGACCACCTCGACCTGAAGCGCGCCGACGAGGACGACGCCTACGCTGCGTCACGCCTGGAGATCCTCGACCGGCACGGCCTCGAGGTCCACGCCATCTCCAACCACCTGGCCGGCCAGGCCGTCTGTGACGCGCCCATCGACTTCCGCCACCAGGCGATCCTGCGCCCGTACGTCTGGGGCGACGGAGAGGCGGAAGGGGTACGGCAGCGCGCCGCCGAGGACATGAAGCGCGCCGCGCGGGTGGCCCGCAAACTGGGTGTGAACACCGTCGTCGGCTTCACCGGCTCCGCCATCTGGCCCTACGTCGCCATGTTCCCGCCGGTACCGGCCACCGTCATCGAGGCCGGCTACGAGGACTTCGCCACCCGCTGGAACCCGATCCTCGACGTGTTCGACGCGGAGGGAGTGCGCTTCGCCCACGAGGTGCACCCCGGCGAGATCGCGTACGACTACTGGACCAGCGTCCGCACCCTGGAGGCCATCGGCCACCGGGAGGCCTTCGGCTTCAACTGGGACCCCAGCCACATGATGTGGCAGAACATCGACCCGGTCGGGTTCATCACCGACTTCAAGGACCGCATCTACCACGTCGACTGCAAGGACACCCGGCTGCGCCCGCGCAACGGCCGGGCCGGCGTCCTCGGCTCCCACCAGCCGTGGGGCGATCCGCGCCGCGGTTGGGACTTCGTCTCCACCGGCCACGGCGACGTCCCCTGGGAGGACGCCTTCCGTGCCCTGGAGTCCATCGGCTACGACGGGCCCATCTCCGTCGAATGGGAGGACGCCGGCATGGACCGCCTGCACGGCGCCGCGGAGGCGGTGACCTTCGTACGCTCGCTGCTGTGGCCTGTGCCGAAGGCGTCCTTCGACGCCGCGTTCAGCAACCAGTAGCCGGGAGGGTGCGGCGTCGGCCGGTGACCCTGGACGCGGGGAGGCGGCCGGCCTTGGAGGTTCCCGTCAGCGTGTCGCCGTCGATGGCCAGGGCGAAGGCCAGGTTCAGCCGCAAGGGCCTGGTGACGGCCTGCTTCCAGGTGAGCCGGCCGTCATCGAGGACGACATCGCTGAGCGGCACCTCCTCACCCGCCCCGCGCGCGGTGCCGACGAGGACGCCGTCCTCGTACCGGAACTCGGCCACGGCCTCGACGGTGCCGATGGGGGTGGAGATGGACAGGTCCCAAGTGCCTTCGGCGGACATGGTGTTGTACTTCCTCACGGTGGGGTGCGGTGCTGGGGCAGAGCGGTGCGTCGGCTCAGAAGCGGGCGGCCTGCGGCCCGGTGTTCCGCCAGACGGTGCCGCGGCGCTCATGGGCGAACAGCTCTTCGACGGCCAGCGCGACCCGCGGGCCGACCTCGCGCTCCAGCAGATACAGGCCCAGATCGAGCCCCGAGGTGACACCGGCGCCGGTGACGAGATCGCCGTCGTCGACCACCCGCGCCCGCACGGCGTGCGCACCGGTGGCATCCAGCAGGTCGAGGCCCAAGTGGTGCGTGGTGGCATGGCGTCCCTCCAGCAGACCTGCCATCGCCAGGACGACCGAGCCGCCGCAGACAGCGGTGAGGGTCACCTCGGGATTCTCCGCCGCGGCCTTGAGCAGGGTGGGCAGACCGGTGCTCAGCGTCCGGCCCAGCAGTTCGGGGACGGTCGGGTCCGCACGCACCTCCGCGGCCCCGGCCGCGTGCTCGGGCACGTCACCGGCGTCCCCGATCCGGCCCGCCGCACCCGGGACCAGCACCAGTCCGGCGCGGTCCGGGTGGAGCACGGCGGTGGCGCGCAGCGCGATCCCCAGGACACCGCTGACCACCTCGCGCGGCCCTTCGGCGGAGACGAGTTCGACGGTCACCGCCCCGTCCGTGGCGGCGCCGCCGGCGGACAGTACTTCGTAGGGGGCGATGACATCGAGCGGATCGAAGCCGTCGAACAGGACGATCTGGGCGTGCATGACGGGCCCTTCCGAGTGCGGAGCACCCGGCCGCCGCCGGGTACGCACCGAACGTAGCCAGCGGCCTCTTCACCTCCCAGTGGCATGGGTGACACCCTTCGACGGAAAACTGCCACGGCCGGGAAGAGGCCCCTGGCTCGCGCCCGCGCTCAGCTCAGACTGAACTTCTGTGCGGTGGAGCCGTTGCAGTCCCAGATCTGCAGGCGGGTGCCGTCGGCGGTGGCGCCGCTGGGGGAGTCGAGGCAGCGTCCGGACTGTGGGTTGAGGAGGGAGCCGTCGGCCTGTTGGACCCATTTCTGGCCGCCGACCCCGTTGCAGTCCCACAGCTCCACCTTGGTGCCGCCCGCCGTGCCGTTGCCCACGACGTCCAGGCAACGCCCCAACGTGGCAAGCGAGTTGTCGGAACCGTGGTACCAGTGCTGGTCGACCGCGTACGACTGGCAGCCCCACAGCTGTACGGCGGCCCCGTCGGCGCCGGTGTCGTCGGCGGCGACGTCCACGCACGCGCCGCCCGGACCCTTGACCGGCCCTCCGCCGTTCACCGAGAACTTCTGTGCGGTGGAGCCGTTGCAGTCCCAGATCTGCAGGCGGGTGCCGTTGGCGGTGGCGCCGCTGGGGGAGTCGAGGCAGCGTCCGGACTGTGGGTTGAGGAGGGAGCCGTCGGCCTGTTGGACCCATTTCTGGCCGCCGACCCCGTTGCAGTCCCACAGCTCCAGCCTGGCCCCGCCGGTCGTGCCGTTGTTCTCGATGTCGAGGCAACGCCCGAGCGTGGACAGCGAACCGTCCGGGTTGTGCGTCCAGTGCTGGTCCTCGGCATACGTCTGGCAGTCCCACAGCTGTACGGCGGCGCCATCGGTACCGGTGTCGTCCGCCGCCACGTCCACGCACTTGCCGCCGGGACCGGTGATCGTCCCCTGCGGACCGTTGGGCACGTCCGTCCGGCCGTTGTAGCCGACGGAGACGATGTTCGCCTGGACGGCGTTCTCGGCGGCGTCGGTGGGATAGCCGGAGACCATGACGCCCTCGAAGAAGGTGCCCCGGTTCCAGTTGCTGTTGTCGCCCCCGATCCCCAGGATGATCCCGCCCTCCTGGTGCATGGGCTGATAGCCGCCCCGGGTGGGCAACGCGCCGTCCCACCAGGTGGTGAGCCCGCCGGACCGGGAGTCACCGCCCTTGAGGGCGTACCGGGTCTGCCCGTTGTTCTTCAGGACGGCGGTCACGAAGGTGCTGCTGTTGCCGAGGTTCGCCGTGTTGGAGCCGTTGTCGCCCTGGAACATGCCGTTCTCCAGGTCGGCCTCCACCCAGGGCCCGTTCCCGGTGCAGGGCGCGAAATAGCAGGTGGTGGCGATCGACACGGCGTCCATGTGCCCGTTGCCGGTGTCGGCCGGGGTGCTCTCCGCGTTGCCGTAGTCGAAGCAGCAGGCGGATCCGACGTGGGTACCGCTGGCCACCATGTAGGCGCCCTCGGGCTGACCGCCGACGGCGACTCCGGAGGCGACGCCGGTGTAGCGGTAGCCGACGCCCGGGGAGATCCAGACGCCGTACACCTTGTGGCCGCCCGCGGTGACGGCGAGCTCCGAGGCGTCGGCGCCCCGGTCGTCGCCCATGCCGGCGGTACCGGCGGGCCCCGGCGTCAGGTCGTTGTGCCGGCCGCTCTGGTCGTAGATCTTCGTGATCCGGCAGCCTCCGCCGGTCGCGCAGAAGGCGTCCTGGGCCGCCGCGTCGGCGTACCCGCCCGGTGTCAGCAGCCCGATGTCGGTGGTCGCGCCGTCCGAGACACGGGTCACCCGGTAGAGCGGGCCGGCGTAGGAGGAGAGCAGCGCGCGGGTGACGCTGTGCGCGGCCACGCACGGGGTGCCGGCCGCGGCGTAGATGTCGCACGGCAGCGAGCCGGCGGCCTGTGAGACGGCCGGAAGCCCGAGCAGCAGCCCCAGAGCGAGCCCGAGGGAGGCCAGCACGGCCATGACGCGCGCCCGCCACGTCCGTGGTCCGGTGCATGGTCTTGGCGAGGTCATGACATTCCAGGGGGACGGGGCACCACGCATGGCAAGTCCCTTCGAGGCCGGAGTGGGGGAGGGCCGCACCGACGGCGCGGCGACACAGCTCTTCGATCGGCTCGGCCCGGAACCTACGCACCCTGTTCGACCGCGTCAACAATTGTTCCCTTTTTGGTTCAGACCAAGTTCGGGAGCGTGGGCTGCTGTCGGGGTGTGGGTGAATCGGACGCCGCCGGTCAGTGGACCCGGCTGAGTCGGGACCAGGCAGCCACGGCGATCGCCACCGCGACGGCGAACACGTCCGCGCACCACCGCGGTGCTCGCACCGGCGGCCGTGCAGGCGCGCGCCGGCCGGGTCCACGGCACCGACCGAACCGTCGGCGGAATGGCCGACGACAGGCCGGACGCGCCGCCACGGGCCGAGCGGATCGCTCGGCCCGTGGCGCGTGTTCCTGTTCTGTGGGGTTCGGTCAGTCGGACGAGGTCAGGCCTTGTGCTGCATGGAACCGCGTGCGGGGTTGCCCTGTTCGGCGGCCTTGGGGTCCTTCTCGTCGGCCTTGGCCCGTACGCCGTCGGCGATGCGCTTGCCGATCGTCTCGTCGATGTTCGACCAGTACGTGAAGGCACGCTGCAGCACGGGTTCGGTGACGCCGTCGAGGAGGTGCCCGACGACGTTGTCGACCAGACGGTCGCGGGCGGCGTCGTCCAGTACCTCCCGCACCATCGTGCCGGGCTGCCCCCAGTCGTCGTCCTCGGGGTGGGACACGTAGGCGGCGCGGGTGATCCTGCCGTCGGCCTCCCAGGTCGGCGGTGGGCCGAACCGGGCCGGGTCCGCCGCCGGACCGCCCTTGGAGTTCGGGGCGTACACCGGATCGGACGTCTTCCGGTAGGCCATCGCCCCGTCCTTGGAGTACGTGTGGACGTCGACGACGGGAGCGTTCACCGGGAGCTGCTGGTAGTTGGCGCCGATCCGGTGCCGGTGGGCGTCCGCGTAGGAGAACAGCCGCGCCAGCAGCATGCGGTCCGGGCTGGGCCCGATGCCGGGGACGAAGTTGTTGGGCTGGAAGGCCGCCTGCTCGATCTCGGCGTGGTTGTCGGTCGGGTTGCGGTCCAGGGTCATCCGGCCGACCGGGACCAGCGGATAGTCGCTGTGCGGCCACACCTTGGTGAGGTCGAACGGGTTGAAGCGGTAGCCCGCGGCCTCCGCGTACGGCATGAGCTGCACGTAGAGGGTCCAGCTCGGGAATTCGCCGTCACGGATGTGCTCGAAGAGGTCGCGCATGTGGTAGTCCGTGTCGACGGCTGCCATCTGGTCGGCCTCGTGCTGGGTGAAGAACTCGATCCCCTGGTCGGTCTTGAAGTGGTACTTCACCCAGAACCGTTCGCCCTTGGCGTTGATCCACATGTAGGTGTGGGAGGTGTAGCCGTTCATGTGGCGCCAGGTCCGCGGGATGCCCCGGTCACCCATCAGCCAGGTGACCTGGTGGGCGGATTCCGGGGAGAGCGTCCAGAAGTCCCACTGCATGTCGTGGTCGCGCAGGTTGCTGTCGGCGCGGCGCTTCTGGGACCGGATGAAGTGCTGGAACTTCATCGGGTCCTTGATGAAGAACACCGGGGTGTTGTTGCCGACCATGTCGTAGTTGCCCTCGCTGGTGTAGAACTTCACCGCGAAGCCGCGAGGGTCGCGCCAGGTGTCGGGGCTGCCCCGCTCACCGGCGACCGTCGAGAAACGAATGACCAGGTCGGTGCGGGTGCCGGGCTGGAAGACGCCGGCCATGGTGTAGGCGCTGACATCCTCGGTCACCTCGAAGTGACCGAACGCGCCGCTTCCCTTGGCATGCGGCTGGCGCTCGGGAATGCGCTCCCTGTTGAACTGCGCCATCTGCTCGATCAGGTAGGCGTCCTGCAGCAGGACCGGCCCCCCGGGGCCCACGGTCAGCGAGTGCTCGTCACTCTCGACGGGGGCACCGGAGTCGGTGGTGGTGAGGGGTGGTTTCTGCGTCATGAGTCTGCCTTTCTCCACACGGAGCAGCCGGTCCTCCCGCTGTCCCAGGACCGGCGGGTGCACCTGTGGCCACGCCCCGGGGGGTGCCGTACGGATGTGCTCGCGTCTTTGGCTTCCGGAGTCTTCGGGCTCCTACTGTCTGCGGGTGACCCTGCGGGTCCCGGGCAAACCCGTGCGCCCGGTTCCCGAGGAGCCGGGTCGACGCGGCAGGGCCGGGCTGTCCGGCATCCAGCCTGGTCCCACCGGGCCGGTGCCGCCACTCGGGAACGCGGCCCGGCGCCGAGCAGCCCGGCCGCCTCACGGATCTCACGGGCCGCACGGCGAGTGGCTCACGACGTCCGCTCGGCTCCGGTGAACATGGCGATCAGGCCGTGGGGCGAGTCGTCGCCGAACATGAGCTCGTGGAGCTGGACGGCTTCGATGGCCTCCTCGGCGCTGCGGGCGAACATGGCCTGCTCGTACGCCGTGAGCGCGGCCTCGGTGTCGTCGGGGTGCGAGGCCAGGGCCTTGCCGAGTTCGGCGCCGTCGTACATGGCCAGGTTGGCGCCCTCGCCGCTCGGGACCATGAGGTGGGCGGCGTCGCCGAGCAGCGTCACCCCCGGCACTCGGTCCCACCGGTGCTCGACGGGCAGGGTGTGGAGGGGGCGCAGGACCGGCGCGGTCTCGCCGTCGGTGATCAACGCGGTGAGCTCCGGTGCCCAGCCGTCGAACTCCGCCGCGATCCGCGCGGCCGCCGCGCCGGTGTCGGTGAAGTCGACACCAGCGAACCAGTCCAGCGTCCTGCGGAGTGCCACATAGGTGTGCAGGGTCCCGCCGCTCTCCCGGTGGGCCTGGATCCCCTTCCCCGGCGCCAGCGCGAACATCGCCCCGCCGCCGACCGCCTTCGCGGTGGCCGGGTGCCGGGTGTCGGCGTCGAAGAGGTAGGTCTCGACGAACGACGTGCCGACGTACTCGGGCACCGCGTCGGACAGCAGCGGCCGGACCCGTGACCACGCGCCGTCCGCGCCGACCAGCAGGCTCGTGGTGACGGAGCCGCCGTCGGCGAAGGTCACCTCGTGGCGGCCGTCGCCGAGGGCACGGACACCGCTGACCTTGTGGCCCCACCGGACGGTGTCGGCCGGGAGCGAGTCGAGCAGGATCCTCCGCAGCTCGCCGCGGAGCACCTCGGGGCGGCCCCCGGTGCCGTCGTCGGGTTCGTCGTGCAGAACCGCACCGTCCGGGGCGAGGGCCCGGGCCGCCTGGCGGCCCTCCAGGACGAGAGCGCGGAACTCCTCGATCAGGCCGGCCGCCTCAAGGGCCGGCCGGCCGTTGTTCTCATGGATGTCGAGCATCCCGCCCTGCGCCCGCGCCGTCGCGGAGTGCTCCGCTTCGTAGACCGTGGCCGGGATTCCGTGCACGTGCAGGACGCGGGCGAGTGTGAGGCCGCCGAGTCCAGCGCCGATGATCGTGACGTGAGTGCGCATGGTGGCTCTCCCCCATATCTCTGGTACGGCGTTCCAGAATGGAACAGTGCTCCATGTTGGAACGGTGCTCCAGATGTGTCAACATGGCGGCATGGCAACGCGGACGCGCCGGTCACAGCGGCGCACAGAGGCGCTCTCGCGGGAACGCATCGTCGAGGCCGCCGTCGAACTGCTCGACGCGGCCGGTGAGAGCGGACTGACGTTCCGGGCGCTCACGGAGCGCCTCGCCACCGGCCCCGGGGCGGTCTACTGGCACGTGGCGAACAAGGACGAGCTGCTCGGCGCCGCCACCGAGGGCGTCGTCGCGGCAGCCTTGGCCGCCGATGCCGCCGATGCCGCCGATCCCCCCGGTCTCATCGATACCGCCGATCCCGCGGGCTCACCGCAGGACGGGATCCGCGCCGTCGCGCTCGGCCTGTCCGGTGCGATCGAGGAACACCCCTGGCTGGCCACCCAGCTCGCCGTGCAGCTCTCCCGCAACCCCTGGGGGACGGTGACTGCGCGGATCTTCGAGAGCATCGGCCGACAGGTCCGCGCGCTCGGCGTGCCCGAGAGCAGCTGGTTCACGGCGACCTCCGCGCTGTTGCACTACATCCTCGGCGCCGCGGGCCAGAACGCCGTGAACGCCGGTGTCCCCGGCCCCGACACGGACCGAGCGGAGTTTCTCGGCGCCGTCTCGACGGCGTGGAAGGAGCTCGACCCCGACGACTACCCGTTCACCCGGGCCGTCGCGGACCAGATGCGCGAGCACGACGACCGCGAGCAGTTCCTCGCCGGGATCGACTTCGTCCTCACCGGCATCACCACCCTCCACCCGCCCGGCGGACACCCGGGCACCCCACCCGGCCGGCGCGAAACCGGCTCGCACTGAGCACACCGCCCCCCCGACTCCCCACGACAGAAGGGGCCGGACCACACAAGGGGCCGGACACGGACTCGACAGCCCGTGTCCGGCCCCGCCTCGCATCGCTCAGCCTGCGTGCACGGTCCCCGCGTAACGCTGGGCGAACCGGGTCCCGGTGCCCGCGGTGACGGTGATGTCGTACCGGCCCTCGTCGGTGTGCCAGGTCAGCCGGGAGTGGCCGCCCGCCTTGACCCACACGGTCTGTTCCCGGCCGGCGAAGTCGTTCGGGGTGACGGTGAAGGCCGCCTCGGTGCCGCCGTCGTTGCGCAGCTCCAGCTCGATCCTGGCGTCCTGGGGACGTGCGGTGTGCGTCAGCGCCGCTTTCACGGACGGCGCCGCCACATCGTGCTGGCCGTCGCGCACCACCGTCCCGGCGAAGCGGCGGACGAACCCGTCGGCGCCGTGCACCGAGAAGTCGTAGCGGCCGTCGGTCGTGGCGGCGTCCCACACGTAGGTGCGGGAGGAGCGCGGCGGGACCGTGAACGGTACGCCGGTGAAGGGCAGTTCGATGTTCGGCAGCACGGTGAAGTGGTAGCCGACGGCGCCGTCGTTGGTGAGGGTGCAGGTGACCTTGCCGGTGGTGCGGTCGACGGTGACATCGGCCCACGGGCGGTACGGCAGCGGGCGGTGCGGGCGCTGTCCCGGTTCCTGCGCGGGCATGGACTGCTGGTCGGGTATCTTCACCGTCGGCAGCGCGTTGCCCGCGTCGGCCTTCGCCATCAGCGCGACCGTGTCCGGCAGCTTCGGGATGCTGTAGTCGGGCCGGGTGAAGTCGAAGCAGCTGGTGAGGTCACCGCAGACGGTGCGCCGCCAGTCGGAGATGTTGGGCTCCCGCACCCCGGTGACCCGCTCCAGGAACCGCAGCACCGACGTGTGGTCGAAGACCTGCGAGTTGACCCAGCCGCCGCGCGACCACGGCGAGACCGCCCACAGCGGCACCCGGCTGCCCAGCCCGATCGGCTTGCCGTTCGCGAACTCGTCCTTGGTGCCCGGCTCGGGCGACGGCGGGATGACGTGGTCGAAGTACCCGTCGTTCTCGTCGTACATGAGCAGGAAGACGGTGTGCTTCCACACCTCGGGGTTGGCGAACAGCGACTGCAGCGCGGTGTTCACCCAGTGGGCGCCGTAGTCGGGGCTGGCCGCCGGGTGCTCGCAGAACAGGTACGGCGCCACCAGCCACGAGACGGTGGGCAGGGTGCCGTCCTTGCAGTGCTGGTCGAACGCCGTGAGGTCGAACTTCGTCATGGCGTTGACGTACCGCGGGTCGTCCTTGGGGAACTCGTGGAACTGTCGGAAGTACGACAGGGCGTTGTCGTCGTAGTCGCCGTACCGGTCGTCGGTGCCGTCGGGGTTGTGGTAGACGCGCCAGCTGACGCCCGCCTGCTCCAGGCGTTCGGCGTAGGTCGTCCAGTCCGCCACCGGGTTGCCGGTGACCGGGGTGTTGTCGGTCCACGGGCCCGTGGTGCCGTCGGTGCCGGGGCCCGCGGTGCCGGTCCACAGGTAGAGGCGGTTGGGGTCGGTGGGGCCGTTGAGCGAGCAGTGGTAACCGTCGCAGAGGGTGAAGGCGTCGGCCAGCGCGTACTGGTAGGGGATGTCGTCGCGGGTGAAGTAGCCCATGGTCCGCTCGCCCTTGGCGGACACCCACTTGTCCATGGCGCCGCCGTCGACGGCGGTGTGCCCGGTGTCCCAGTCGTGCGGGAGGCCGCCGGCGTTCTGCGCGTTGTACTTGGTGGTGTCCATGCGGAAGGGCAGCAGATAGCCCTCCTTACGGCCGCTGTCGGGCTGGCGGAACACCGGGTCGCCGTTGGGCAGGACGCCGGCCTGCCGGTCGCCGAAGCCCCGGACGCCGTTCAGGGTGCCGAAGTAGTGGTCGAAGCTGCGGTTCTCCTGCATCAGGATCACCACGTGTCTGACGTCGGCGATGCTGCCGTACGTGTCGCGCCCCGCCGCCTCCGCGCTGCCGGGAAGCCCGGCGGTGGCGGCGACGGCGGCCGTGGCGGCGGTGGTGCCGATGAAGGTGCGGCGGCTGATCTCGGTCATGGGATGAAGTCCTTCGGGTCGCTCGGGTCAGCCGCGGCGGGACAGGGAGAACGTGACGACGGCGGCCGCGTGGTCGGAGGGCCAGCCGTTGGCGGCCGTGTCCGGCACCGGCCGCGGCCAGCCGGTGAACAGGCTGTGGGCCTCCAGCACCCGCAGCCGTCCCGCGTACTGGATCTGGTCGATCCGGTCCTGCGGTTCCGCACCGCCGCCCTCGTGCTGGGGCCTGACGGGGGACCAGGTGGTGCCGGGGGCCTTCGCCGGGTTCGGGTGGACCTCGCGGAAGGCGTCGACGAGACCGGCCTGCTCCAGGACTTCGGTGACCGGCCAGCGCACCCGGCCGGCACCTTGGTGGGCGGACGAGGTCCGGTCCGTCCAGTCGTGGTGCGAGGGCGAGGCGAGACCGGCCGCCAGGACGACGGGGGTGCGGGACGCCAGATCCGGTCGCATCGCGGCCACCAGCGCCCTGGCCTGCGCGTAGCGAACCGTCTCCTTCTCCGCCGCCTCGACCTGCGCGGCGGTCCGGCCCGCGGGCACCGTGTAGGGGCCGTAGTCCGCCTCGTCCAGCTGGGCCGCCCACACCCGCACCGCGCGGTCGCCGGGCAGGCGCAGCGTCACCGCGGCGGCCGGCAGCGCGGCGGTCGGGGCGACGACATCGGTGAGCGGATAACGGCTGATGATGCCGAGGCCACCGGCCTGCTGCGCGTGCCAGCCGAGCGCCGCGGCGAGGTCGGTAGCCCCCTCGGCACCGCATTCCTGGAGCGCTACGACGTCCAGGCCCTGGGTGAGCACCAGCCGCGACTGCTTCTCCAGGAACCCGTCGACGTGGCTGCCGCCGTCCCAGAGGTTCAGCGTGGCGACCTTGAGCCGGAGCCGGTCCCGGGAGCCGCGTACCGGTACCTGGACGGTCACGGTGTCGCTGCCCACGGCGCTGTCGGTGACGGAGACCACCACGCGGCCGGGCGTGCGCTGCCCGAGAGAAGGGGCCTTGCCACTGACGGTGCCGTCCGCCGCCACCGACAGCCAGGCGTCGCCGGACACCCGCCGGAAGGACGCGCTGCCCGGGGCATTGCCCTCAGGTCTGATCCACAGGCCGCCCAGGGATACCGAGAAGGACGTGCCCGCGGTCTGCGCGGCGGTGGTCACGGCGTCCACGACCGCGTGCGGACGGGGGACCACGGGACGGACCGCGAAGGTGAACGGCGCCGTCTGGGCGAGGATGCCGTAACCGTCCTTGGCCAACAGATAGGCCGTGTATGTCCCGGCGCCGAGCCCGGAGGTGTCGAGCGTGATGTCGCCGGCGGTGCCGGGGGTGTACTCCCAGCTGAGGGAAGAGCCGTGACCGGGCTGCCGGTCACCGTCGTAGACGCCGATCCAGTTCTTCGGGTCGGGCGCGGCGGTCGTCCAGTGGAAGGAGACCTTGTCGCCCTCGTGCGGATGGGGTGTCGTCAGCTCGATCGAGTCGCCGGTGGCCGTCCCCGAGCCGATGCTGCTGCCGGCCGCGGCGACCTGTGAGAGGGATTGCACGGTGTTGGGTCCTCTCCGCCCCGGACGCCGTCGCGACGACGCCCGGGTGAGCAAAGTTGTCTATATAACTTCGCCCCACAGCAAGCCGGTCCGCGGCGACGGACACGTGAACGAAGGGTGGCCGCCGGCCGGGGAACAGACGGCACTCTGAGACTTCCCGGTGCACGACGGGTGGCCAAGGGCACGTCGGAATACGACCGTTGACCTGCGAGGTCGACAACTTGCCGGGTTTCTCGGCGAGCAGGGCGGGCGGTGGCGCCACTTCGTCCGGGCGGCCACCCGAGCAGCCCGCGTGGCCGACCGTCCCGCAGTCGACCCGGACTGCGCTCTGTGCACAGTCCGAGAGAGCCGTCGCTGATCCGCGCTCCAGCCGGCGAGGACCAGCCGCTTGGTGCTCCGACGGGAGACGTGCACGTCGCAGTTGTAGGCGCGCGTCGCGCGATCGTGCAAATTCTTGCGCTACTTGCGTTCGCTTGCGGTCCGGTGACGCAAGCGCACAGCGCACACGCGAGTGGCGGACCGGGGTGTCCGGTCGCGTGAAGTGCACCTGGAAGCTTGCTCTTTGGCTGCCTTCAGGGTGCCTGGACCGCCGAGTCATGAGCGTTTCTGGTGAAACTTGTGCCGTCCTGCCTGTGGACCGGCTCACAGCTCTCTGCAATATTTCGATGAAACAACGCAATATTCTGCGCACAGTGCCATCGTGTCATCGCTCCACAGAGAGACCGCAGAGACCCGTTCGGCCCCGCACCTTTCTGCACCACTCCGCCAGGAACGAGCCGCCCTCGCCCGCCCCTCCGGCGTGCGAGCCTCCGCAGAAAGCGACCCCGCATGACTCGACACAAGCCGAGATCCTGGAGACGGCGCGCAGCGACCGCTGTGCTCGCCTCCGCCGTGATGGTTCTGGGCCTGCCCGCCGTCGGCGCGCACGCGGCCGGCGGGCCCAACGCCGCCGCGGACGCCAGGACCAAGGCGGGCAGCGCCCGCGCCGCACACGCGGCCGCCAACGTCACCGACGGCGACACCGATACCTACTGGCAGGCCGGAAAGAAGTCCGCCCAGTGGGTCCAGACCGACCTCGGACGGACCGAGCGGGTCCGCCAGGTCGTGCTGCGGCTGCCCGAGCAGTGGCAGACCCGCAAGCAGACGCTGGCACTTCAGGGCAGCGCCGACGGCAAGAGCTTCGCCACGCTCAAGTCGTCGGCGCAGTACGTCTTCAGCCCCGGCGACGGCAACACGGTGAAGGTCTCCTTCCCGGCCACCCTCGCCCGGTACGTACGGGCCGACTTCAGCGCCAACTCGGTCGCCGGCACCGCGCAGCTCGCCGAGATGCAGGTCCTCACGGCCGCCGCCTCGACCCCCAACCTCGCCCAGGGCAAGCCCTTCAGCGAGAGCGGCCACGCCGACGTCTACGGCGCGGCCAACGCCGGAGACGGCAACCGCAACACCTACTGGGAGAGCACGAACAACGCCTTCCCGCAGTGGCTCCAGGTCGACCTCGGCTCGTCGGTCAAGGTCAACCAGGTGACGCTGCGGCTGCCCAGCGGCTGGCCGAGCCGCAGCCAGACGCTCAAGATCCAGGGCTCGACCGACAACCAGAACTTCACGGACCTGACGGCGTCGAAGGCGTACACCTTCGACAGCTCGAACGACCAGTCGGCGACCATCACGTTCGACGCGACCACCACGCGGTACGTGCGCGCGCTGTTCACCGCCAACAGCGGCTGGCCCGCCGGGCAGGCGTCCGAGCTGGAGGTGTACGGACCGGCCACCGGCGACACCCAGGCGCCCACCGCGCCGTCCAACCTGAGCTACACCGAGCCCGCCACCGGTCAGATCAAGCTGACCTGGAGCGCGGCCACCGACGACACGGCCGTCACCGGCTACGACGTCTACGCCAACGGCCAGTTGCGGGCGAGCGTCGCCGGGAACGTCCTGACCTACACCGACACCCAGCCGGCCGGCAGCGACATCACCTACTTCGTGCGGGCCAAGGACGCGGCGGGCAACGTCTCCGCCAACAGCAACAGCGTCACCCGCAAGGGAGCGAGCGGCGACACCCAGGCCCCCACGGCGCCCGGCAGCCTCGCCTACACCCAGTCCGGCAGCGACGTGAAGCTCACCTGGCAGGCGTCGAGCGACAACGTCCAGGTCACCGGCTACGACGTCTACGCCAACGACCAGCTCGTCAAGTCCGTGGCGGGTGACGTCACGACGTACACCGACACCCCGTCGGCGACGGCCACGGTCACCTACTACGTGAAGGCGAAGGACGCGGCCGGGAACGTGTCGGTGGCGAGCAACAGCGTCACCCGGCCCGGATCCGGCGCCGGTTCCGACCTCGCCCAGGGCAAGCCCATCGAGGCCTCCTCGTACACCTTCACCTACGTCGCCGCCAACGCCAACGACGGCCAGATCGGCACCTACTGGGAGAGCGCGGGCGGTGCCTACCCGGCCACCCTCACCACCAAGCTGGGGGCCAACGCCGACCTCGGCCAGGTCGTCGTCAAGCTCAACCCGGACCCCGCATGGTCCACCCGCACCCAGAACATCCAGGTGCTCGGCCGCGACCAGGACGCCACGGCGTTCACCAGCCTCGCCGCGGCGAAGGACTACACGTTCAACCCGTCCACCGGCAACACGGTGACCATCCCGGTCTCCGGCGCCGCCGCCGACATCCAGCTCAAGTTCGCGTCCAACACCGGTGCCCCGGGCGCGCAGGTCGCCGAGGTGCAGGTGATCGGCACCCCGGCCGCCAACCCGGACCTCAAGGTCACCGGCATCACCAACTCGCCGGCCGCCCCGGTCGAGTCGGACGCCATCAGCCTGACGGCGACCGTCACCAACAGCGGCAGCAAGGCGTCCAAGGCCACCGACCTGAACTTCACGCTCGGCGGCACCAAGGCCGCCACGGCGGACGTCCCGGCCCTCGCGGCCGGCGGGTCGACGACGGTCACCGCGAGCATCGGCAGCCGGGACGCGGGCAGTTATCCGGTCGGCGCCGAGGTGGACCCGTCGAACAAGGTCATCGAGCAGAATGAGGCGAACAACGTCTTCACTCGCTCCGACGCCCTGGTCGTCAAGCCGGTCTCCAGTTCCGACCTGGTCGCCGCGCCGGTCGCCTGGACGCCGTCCAGCGCCTCGGCGGGTGACGCGGTCGCCTTCACCGTCGCCATCAAGAACCAGGGCACGGTGGCCTCGGCAGCCGGCGCCCACGGCGTCACCCTGACGGTCCAGGACGCCAACGGCGCCACGGTCAAGACGCTCAGCGGCTCCTACACCGGCACGATCGCCTCCGGCCAGACGACCGCACCGATCGCCCTCGGCTCGTGGACGGCCGTCAACGGCAAGTACACCGTCAAGACGGTCATCGCCGACGACACCAACGAACTGCCGGTCAAGCGCACCAACAACACCACCACGCAGCCCCTGTTCGTCGGCCGCGGCGCGGACATGCCCTACGACATGTACGAGGCCGAGGACGGCACGGTCGGCGGCGGCGCCACGGTCGTCGGTCCGAACCGGACCATCGGCGACATCGCCGGCGAGGCGAGCGGCCGCAAGGCGGTGACGCTCAACAGCACCGGCCAGTACGTCGAGTGGACCACCCGTGCGGCGACCAACACCCTGGTCACCCGCTTCTCCATCCCGGACGGCACCGACACCACCCTGAACGTCTACGTCGACGGCCAGTTCCTCAAGGCGATCGACCTCACCTCGAAGTACGCCTGGCTCTACGGCAACGAGACCTCGCCCGGCAACTCGCCCGGCTCCGGTGCCCAGCGCCACATCTACGACGAGGCCAACCTGCTGCTCGGCAAGACCGTGCCGGCCGGCTCCAAGATCCGCCTCCAGAAGGACGCGGCCAACACCTCCACCTACGCCATCGACTTCATCAACCTCGAACAGGCGACGGAGATCCCGAACCCGGACCCGGCCGCCTACACCGTCCCGGCCGGCTTCACGCAGCAGGACGTCCAGAACGCCCTCGACAAGGTCCGCATGGACACCACCGGCAAGCTCGTCGGCGTCTACCTGCCCACCGGCGACTACGAGACCTCCAGCAAGTTCCAGGTCTACGGCAAGGCCGTCAAGGTCGTCGGAGCCGGGCCGTGGTTCACCCGCTTCCACGCCCCCTCCTCGCAGGAGAACACCGACGTGGGCTTCCGCGCCGAGGCCAGCGCCAACGGTTCGACCTTCTCCGGCTTCGCCTACTTCGGCAACTACACGTCCCGGATCGACGGCCCGGGCAAGGTGTTCGACTTCTCCAACGTCTCGAACATCACCATCGACAACATCTGGGCCGAGCACATGGTGTGCCTCTACTGGGGCGCCAACACCGACAACATGACCATCGAGAACTCCCGCATCCGGGACACGTTCGCCGACGGCATCAACATGACCAACGGCTCCACGGACAACCACGTGGTCAACAACGACGCCCGCGCCACGGGCGACGACAGCTTCGCGCTCTTCTCGGCCATCGACGCCGGCGGCGCCGACGAGAAGAACAACCTCTACGAGAACCTGACGTCCACCCTCACCTGGCGGGCGGCGGGCATCGCGGTCTACGGCGGCTACGACAACACCTTCCGCAACATCCGGGTCGCCGACACCCTCGTCTACTCCGGTATCACGATCTCCTCGCTGGACTTCGGCTACCCGATGAACGGCTTCGGCACCGATCCCACGACGATCGAGAACGTCTCCCTGGACAGAACCGGCGGCCACTTCTGGGGCTCCCAGGTCTTCCCCGCCATCTGGGCGTTCTCCGCCTCGAAGGTCTTCCAGGGCATCAGGGTCAACGACATCGACATCGACGACTCCACCTACGGAGGCGTGATGTTCCAGACCAACTACGTCGGCGGCCAGCCGCAGTTCCCGGTGAAGGACACCATCTTCACCGACATCTCCATCACCAACTCCAAGAAGAGCGGCGACGCCTTCGACGCCAAGTCCGGCTTCGGTATCTGGGCCAACGAACTGCCCGAGCCCGGCCAGGGCCCGGCCGTCGGCGAGGCCACCTTCCGCAACCTGCGGATGAGCGGCAACGCCCAGGACATCAAGAACACGACCAGCACCTTCAAGATCAACGTCGAGTAGGTTCCGAAGGGCGGTGAAGGGAAGGGGCGTCCCCGGCGGGGGCGCCCCTTCCCGCCGTGTCCGGCGGGCCCGGCACTACCGGGGCGAGTGGTGTGGCGGCGGGCCGGTGAGGAGGTGGTGCTCGTGGGACTCGTAGCGGCTGCGTTCACGGGCGGTGGCCCGCCGCCCGGACAGGACGGTGGTGAGCCAGCCGGCCAGGAAGCCCGCCGGTACCGAGACGAGGGCGGTCGTGTTGTAGGGGAACCAGGCGAAGTCGGCCTCGGGGAACGCGGACAGCGGTGTCCCGGAGACCAGGGTGGTGCCGGGGGCCAGGGCCAGGACGCTCAGGGTGCCCACGATGAGGGTTGCCAGGAGCGCCGGGCGCGTGTAGCGGCGCCAGAAGAGGGTGTAGAGGAGCGCGGGGGCGATGGCCGAGGCGCCGAGGGTGAAGGAGACGGTGGCCAGCGGCTGAAGACTGCGGTGCTGGGCGAGGACGGCCAGGAGGATGGTGGGGATGCCCACGGCCAGGGCGCTGAACCGGGCGAGGGCCAATTCCCGGGCCGGAGCCGGGGGATGGGCGCGGGACGCGGTCAGGTCGTGGGCGAGGGTGTTGGCGCAGGCGAGCGTCATGCTGGCGACGGAGGCGAGGAGGGTGAGGAAGACGGCGGTGGTGACGGTGGCGAAGAGCAGGCTCTCCGGCCGGGACAGACTGGTTCCGAACGCGGCGCGGGCGCCCAGGAGATAGGCGGTCGTGCCGTGCGCGTCGGCGGCGGCGATGCGGTCGTGACCGACGAGTGCGGCCGCACCCGTGCAGATCAGCGTGAGCATCAGGATGAACAGGGTCACCGAGGAGACCGCCCAGGACATCGCACGGCGTACCTGACGCGGGGTGCCGGCGGTGTACATCCGCATGGTGACATGCGGCAGGCTGGCACCGCCGAGCACGATCGCGCACTGGGTGCTGGCCATGTCCAGCGCGGGATGCGGGCTGCTGGAGTACTGCAGACCCCACCTGAGATAGGCGGGCCCCGCCCCGCTCCGCCGGGCCGCCGCGTGGAACAGTGCCTGGGGCTGCCAGCCGAACACGCGCAGGATCAGGACGCTCACGACCAGCCCGGAGCCGAGCAGCACCACGGTCTTGATGATCTGGACCAGCGCGGTGCCGGGCATCCCGCCCAGCGCCGCATAAGTGATCATGAGGACGCCGGCCCCGGCCACGCACCCGTTCTTCATGCCGGGATCGTTGAACCCGAGGACATACGCGAGGAGTTCACCGACCCCGGCCAGCTGTACGACCATCATCGGGACGAGGGCGGCCAGGGTGACCAGACATGCCGTGACGCGCACGGACCGCGCCGGGTGACGGCGGGCCAGCGCGTCGCCCATGGTGTAGCGGCCGGTGTTGTGGAGGGGTTCGGCCAGCAGGAACATCAGCAACAACAAGGACAGCAGGGCGCTCAGGGCCAGGACGATTCCGTCGTAGCCGCACAGGGCGATGATCCCGCCGATGGTGAGGACGGTGGCGGCGGAGATGTAGTCACCGGCGACGGCCAGCCCGTTGCGTATCGGCGAGAGGGACCGGTAGCCGGTGTAGAACTCGGCGAGGTCGTCCGCCTCCGGGCCGGTGAGCACGCACAGCAGCAGGGTGAGGGCGACGACCGTGCAGAACGCGACGAGGGACCAGGACTGCGCGGAGCCGCTGAACTCGGTCACGGCGCCTGCTCCCGGTCCGTGACGGCCATGCGCGTCTGGCGGCGGGCGTGGCGCGCCAGGGGATCAACGAAGCGGTGCGCGGCGGCTTCGTAGAGGAGGACCGCGAGCCAGGTGACGGGGATCTGCACGAGGGCCAGGACCAGCCCGGTGGGCAGGCCGCCGGGGCCCGGGCGGGCCATCAGGGAGGGCGCCTTGACGGTCAGGGTGAGGAAGGCGGCGAAGTAGCCGAGCGCGGTGACGGTCGCCACGCGCCGTTGCCAGCGGTAGGCGCGCCGCAGCAGGCGCAGGGTGCGGTGGGCGCCGGAGTGCGGGTCCGGGGGACGCACTCCGGACAGCTTCAGCTGACCGGTCGACCAGGCGGGGGAGGGACGGTCGTACGGGGGCCGATCCGAGGGTAACTCGGGGGAATCGTGGGACATTTCGGCAACTCCTCGTAGGGGATCCGGCCCCGCGTGTGGCGGACCGCGAGCGGGGAGAGCGGTTCGGGTGACCGCACGCCGTGCGGTTCGAGGCTCGTGCGAATCTGATGGCGCCGGTCGTCCGGGACGACGTCTCGTACGTCGCGATCGTGTGAGTCGGGCGCCATGGTCTCCGGCGTCGGCCTGGTCCGCCAGGGGTGTGGCCGGAGTCGGCGGGGGTGGTCCGCGGTGCGCGGAGCTGACCGTGGCATATCTGCCCAGGAGTGATGAAGCATTAACGGAGCGCGAGGTGGTGCGATTGCTTCGAAGAGTGCGCCGTCGCACATCTCGTGAGCCCCGGAGCACCCTCCGGTTCCCTCCCGGTCCGCCCCACACCTGCCACGGGCCGGGAGACGACGTCCGGATCCCGCCAGCATCCCCGGTCGGCCCGCGTCACGCTGAACCCATGACTCTCACTTTCCCGCCCCTCTCCATCGCGCCCGCGACCCTCAAGGAACTGCGGGTTCGTGACGACGCCGGGAACCCGCCACGCCCCTACCCGGACGACGAGGGCGACGCGCCCCTGCGCTGCTGCCTGCGGTCCAGCACCAGGGGCGAGCGGATCGCCCTGGTCTCCTACGCCCCGCTGCGCCGGTGGGCGGCGGAGACGGACGTAGACCCCGGGGCGTACGACGAACAGGGGCCGGTCTTCATCCACGCCGAGGACTGCGGTGGCCCGGCCGGCGAGAACCCCGGCTACCCGTGGGCGCGCCCCGGCGCCCTGCGCGTCCTGCGCCGCTATGACCGCCGGGGCCACATCACGGGCGGCCGCATGGTGGAGCTTTCCGACGATCCCCGGGCGGCTCTCGAAGACGCGCTGGCCGAGGCTTTCGCCGACCCCGAGACCGCCCAGGTACACGTCCGCGCCGTCGAATACGGCTGCTTCCACTTCCGCGTGAACCGCCCCTGACGGAAGCGGACGACACCGAGCACCCTCGTGATAGCTTCGGCACCGCCGTGCGCGTGCTGCGAACTGAGGAGGTGGGACCGATCGACACTGTGACAGGTCGGGCCTCCCTCCCTCGCATGGCCTGGGGAGTGCCCGCAGAAGGCATCCCGAAGGGCTCGAAACGCTATGCGCTTCCTCTCCGAAACGTCCTGCGACGGCGTCCGCGAACAGCTTTTTGTCCTGAATGAGGTTCCCGGTGTTCTGTGGACGCCGGAAGGCGCCGCCGGGACCCGTCCTCTCATCGTGATGGGACATGGCGGTGGTCAGCACAAGAAGGCCCCCGACATCACGGACCGTGCGCGCCGCTTCGTGACCGAGTGCGGGTTCGCCGTGCTGGCGGTCGACGTACCCGGCCATGGTGACCGGCCGTTGGACCAGAAGTACAACCGGATCGCGACCGAGAACCGGGCCCGTGTGGAGGCCGGCGAGGAACTCGCGCCGCTGGTCGCCGGATTCCAGGCGCTGGTGGCCC
Organism: Streptomyces sp. NPDC007157; assembly: GCF_040634235.1. Classification (NCBI taxonomy): domain Bacteria; kingdom Bacillati; phylum Actinomycetota; class Actinomycetes; order Kitasatosporales; family Streptomycetaceae; genus Streptomyces; species Streptomyces sp. NPDC007157. The sequence goes on along the minus strand of NZ_JBEYFE010000003.1, from coordinate 104,621 downwards.
GCCAGACCGTTCCGGAATGGCAGGCGGTGTTGGACGCGGTCCGGCAACTCGATCAGGTGGGTGAAGGCTCGGTGGGCTACTGGGGAGTCTCACTGGGATGCGGACTCGGCGTACCCTTCGTCGCCGCCGAACCCCGCGTCCGGGCCGCTGTGTTGGGCCTCGGCGGGGCACTGGCCTCAAGCGAGGAGGCCGCACGGATCACCGTTCCGGTGGAGTTCGTGGTCCAGTGGGACGACGAGCGGGTGCCCCGTGACCAGTGCCTGGCCCTGTACGACGCCTTCGCCTCGACCGAGAAGACGCTGCACGCCAACCCCGGCGGACACGGGGACCTCCCGGCATTCGAACTGGACAGCGCACTGAGGTTCTTCTCCCGGCACCTCGCTGCCGAGTGGCGCCGGCGGATCTCGTAGGTTCCGTCCAGCCGGACGCGGCCGACGGCATGGCCCGTGAGGGCGGCGATGGCGTCGTCGAGGGCGAAGCCGACCGGCAGTTCGGGGGCCTGGTCGAGGGCGTGGAGCTGGCAGACGTAGGCGTGGGGTCCGTGTGATCTGATCGGCATGGGCCCCGCCCAGCCCCGGCGGCCGAGGGCACCTTTCCCGTGCCGGATCCCCGGAATCGGGCTGGGGTGGGCGAGAGCGTTCTCCGGCATGCCGTTCAGGGTCTTCGGAGCTTCGAGGAAGCCCTCCTTGTCGACCCGCGGTACGTCGGCCATGCCCGTAGTCGGAGGCGGCTGCACGGCGGATCCTCGACCGGCCGCACCGGCCGCACCGGCCGCACCGGCCGCACCGGCCGCACCGGCCGCACCGGCGGACCGCCGCGCCCGCCGTGGGGCCCCGACCGGCGACGACTCCGCGTGCCCGATGCGGACAGGCCCGCGCCCGTTGCCCATCTCACTCCCTGAGTTCGGGGTGAGCCCGTTCGAGGCCCGCAAGGAGAGCACCGGGTTCATCTTCAACCGGGTGTGGGCCGCCGTGAAGCGCGAGTGCCTCGAACTGGTCGCGGAGGGGGTCGCCACCCCGCAGGACGTCGACGCGATGTTCCGCGTCAACACGGGACTCAAGGGCGGACCGTTCCGGCTGATGGACAAGGTCGGTCTGGACGTCGTACTCGACATCGAGGAGCACTACGCCGCCGAACACCCCGAGTACCCCGAGGCACCTCGCCTGCTGTTGCGTGATTACATCGGCAGTGGCCGACTCGGAGTGAAGAGCGGCGCAGGTTTCTACGACGACTACACAAAGGTCTGAACAGGTACACGATGCCCAAGTCGCCGACCAAGACCCGGCCGCGCACAGTGGCCGCCCTGATGACCAGCGCCCGCGCGCTGTTCATCGAGCGCGGCTACCATGCGACCTCGATCAGCGACATCTGCGGGCACGCCGGCCTGACCCGCGGCGCGTTCTACTCCAACTACCGCAGCAAAGAGGACCTGTTCCTCGCGCTCTACGACACCGAGACCGACCGCATCCTGGCCGGCCTCGAACGTGCCGCACACGACGACACCGGCGGTGAGGGTCCGGCCGTACGTGTTCTGGAGCTGCTCGTCGCGCATCGTCGGGACGACGAGCAGTGGTTCCTCGCGTCCATGGAGTTCACCCTCCACGCCGGGCGCAATCCCGAGGTCGCCGCCGAGCTGGTGCCCCACGAGGAACGCTTCATCGCCGGGATGACCCAGATCCTCGCCGGCGTCCTCCACGACGCCACGCCGGACGACTGCCGCGACATCGCCATGCTGGTCACCGCGATGCATGAGGGAATCACGGCACAGGAGATCATTCACGGCGCCCCGGCTGCCGCCTTCCGCGAACGCATCATCCCGCGGGTCCTCGGCGCCATCACCACGACCTGATCAGCGCCATCGCCTCACCCGCGGCGCGCGTCCCGGGAGCCGACCGGGTCGGCGCCGTCAGTACGCGTGGTGGACCTGCCAGAAGGCCCAGGCCTGGCAGGGGCTGCCGTAGGCGGTGTTCATGTAGTTGAGCCCCCACTTGATCTGGGTGGCCGGGTTGGTCTGCCAGTCGGCGGCGACGGTGGCCATCTTGGAGCCGGGCAGGGCCTGGACGAGTCCGTAGGCGCCGGAGGAGGGGTTGACGGCGAGGTAGTTCCAGGTGGACTCGTGGTCCACGATGTTGCTGAAGCACTGGAACTGGCTGCTGCCCACGATCTCCGCGGCCATCGCCTTGAGCTGCGCCACGGTGTACGAACTCCGCACCGGGAAGCTGGCGGTGGAATCGACGGCCTCGGTCTTGGCCTCCGCACGCTCACTGGCGGCCTTGTCGGCGGCGGCCTTCTTGGCCTGTGCGGTCTTGGCCGCCGCCGCCCGGGCGGCCTGCTCGGCGTCCTTGCGGGCGCTCGCGTCCGCCTGGACGGCCACGGCGTCGGCCTGCTGGGTCAGGGACGCGGTCTGCACCTGTGCCTGCTGGTCGGCAGGCAGGTCCGCGAGGAGGGTGGCACCGGTCGCTGTCGCAGCCTGGGCGTCGTTGTTCTGCGCGCTGCTGCCCGAGGCAACACCGACGACGCTTCCGACAGCGGTGACCGCGGTGGCCGAGGCCACCGCGAATCCCCTCAACGGCATGGGGCTCACGCGCATCGCATCCTCTTCGCCGGCGCCACTGCGCGTGGCGCCCGACGGAATCATCTCGCTTGCGGGGTCGGACAGTTGGAACACTCTTGCGTGCGGGCCGGTCCGACGCAATCCCGGCGGACGTGCGGATCCTCACACTCGCCGAACGAGCTGGTCGGGCCGACCGCTGGTTCCGCCTCGGTGCCTTGCCGCCTCCCCCTGGGGGGCGTCAACGGCCGTGCGGGGCCAGTGTCTCGCCGAAGCGGGCGTCGGGGCTGGGAGCTCGCAGGGTGCCGCCGTCGAAGGACCATGAGCGGGTGAGGGAGAGTCCGTCGCCGGTGGCCGGGAAGACCCAGACGCCGCCGTTGCCGCCATCCTCACCGGGGGTGCCGGCGATCAGGCCGGCCCTGTTGTCGCGGTCGGCGTCGATGAGCCGTACCGCGCCGCCGAACTGGTCGCCCTTCTCGGGAACACCGGGGACCGCGCGCGGGCTCTGGCTCAGCACCCGGATGCCCTTGGTGGTCAGGCCGGACGCCGAGCCGCGCATCACCCAGACGGTACCGGCGTCGACGGCACTGCCGATGTCGTTGCCCGGCGCGCCGATCGCCACCTCGTCGTAGCCGTCGCCGTCGACGTCCCGGACGCTCAGGGCCGCGCCGAAGCGGTCACCGGGCTTGTTGACGCCCGGCACGCCCGGCGAGTTCTGCGTCCAGTACCGACGGTTGTATCCGCCGTCCCGGCTGCCCGGCCCGGACGGCCCGCCGAAGTGGACGAAGAACCCACCGGGGCTGGACAGGTTGCCCTGGGAGTCCCGGTCGTCGGGTGTACCCACCACGACGTCGGCGTAGCCGTCCTTGTTCACGTCCCCCGAGGCGCCGACCTGGCCGCCGCCGGTCAGTTCGTAGTGGTCCGCCCACCCGCCACGTCCGCCGGAGACATAGAAGGCCCGGCCGTACACGCCGGCCGCGTCGAAGGTCCCGTTGCCGAGGATGACGAGGTCGTCCGCGCGGTCCTTGTTGTAGTCGCCCATGGTGAGGGCGGTGGGACGGAAGTCCGAGGGAACGAACAGGGACAGCGGACCGTGGTCCGATTCCATCCGGCGGCCGGTGGAGGTGACCTCGAAGCCGAAGGACCACAGGGTGTCCTTCGACAGGATGGCCACCGCCGAGTCGTCCACCTTGAACCAGCCCGCTGCCAGCGCCGCCCCGAAGCGGTGGCCCGCCACCGGGGTGATCTCCTGGAGCCATCTGCTGCCTGCGGCGTGCAGCCCCGTGGGCGAGCCGAACAGGACGGTGGCCGAGCCCGCGTCGACGGCCGTACCGATGTCCTTGCCGGGCGCGCCGACGATCAGGTCGTCGTACCCGTCCCGGTCGACGTCGGCCGTGGCCGTGGCCTGCCCGAAGCGGTCCCCGGTCTGGGCGAGGCCCGTCACGCCGGGGGTGCTCATACTGAACGTCGCCCGGTGTGCGGTCGACAGCCCGGTCGCGGAGCCGTACAGGACAGCGACGTAGCCGGCGCTCTTCTTCCCGCTGACGGTTCCGCCGGGCGCCGAGACCACCAGGTCGCGGTAGCCGTCGTTATTGAAGTCGTCGTGCGTGATGGGCGCGGGCGCGGCGTCGGCGGGCGAGGCCGTCGCCGTGCACGTGGCGCCGATCGTCAGCAGCAGTGTCGCGGCGACAGTGCCGGTGACACGGTGCGACCGGCTTCTGTCGAAGGATCTCCTGTGGCGCATGGTGGGGCTCCCGGGATCGCTGCGAGGCCGGACGACACGGGCGGGGTCGGCCGCGGAGGCCCGCTGCCCGCCGCCGCATAGGGGACCCGCCGACGGGCTGAAGGGTTGTGCACGGTCGTCCACCGCCGTCGACTTCGGCCGCTTGGGCGCCGGGCCCTTAAAACGTATGCAACGGCAGGCGACGCCTCAGTGCGTCGGCTCGGCCGGGTGGTCGTCGCCGGATCCTGTGGCCGGATCGCGCGAGAGGAGTGCGGCGTGTGCCGTGCGGTACAGGACGTCCTCCGCGCGGTCCCAGGTCCAGCCGCTCTCGGCCACGAGGGACTGCCAGCCGGTGGGGCCGAACCAGTGCCAGAGCAGGTCGGCCGTCTCCGCCACCGAGTAGACGGGTGGGGGCGGCAGGGTGTGCAGATGGCGGGCCGCTGTCCGCAGCGCGGCCCGGTAGTCCGCGGTGGCGCGATCCCACAGGGCCTCGCCGTCCTCGTGGACGGGCAGCGCCTTGCGGATCGCCTCGTGCACGGTGAACTGGCCCTCGTTGCCGGCCCGTGTGCCGCGGGCCAGCGTGCGCAGCACCGACTCCGGCGACCGCTCCGCGAGCAGCGCCTCCATCGCCCGCTCGTAGCCGGAGGCGTTCACGCCCTGGTCGACGATCCGGTTGAGGATGTCGCTCTTGCTGCCGACGCTCGCGAAGACGGTCTTGGCGGCCACGCCCGCGGCCGCGGCGATGTCGGCCACGGTCACCCGCCCGTAGCCGCGTTCGGCGAACAGTTCCGTCGCCCGGCTCAGGATCAGCTCACGGGTCCGTGCGGCGGCCTGTTCGCGCAGCGGGGAGACGTAGGAACGCTTCGGCTGCATGATCGCACTCTATCGCGATGAATTCATTAGGCGTACGGTAACCTCAATTGCGATCGGCGGAGCCCGGGTGCCTTCGGGCGGCCCCACGGCCGGGGTGCTGCAGCACGCCCGCTGGAGGCCGGGCCCACGCCGTCACCACGACCACACCACCGACGAGAGGCAGCCGCACCATGGGTATGGAGCCCACAGAACTGGCCCACGGACTCTTCCGGGTCCTCGCGGCGGGTGCCCCGGCACTCGCCGCCGACGTGGTCCACGAGGAGTTCCACAACCGCGAAGCCGCCGTGGCACCCGCGGCCTGCGCGCTGCCCGGCCCGGCCGGAGTCCTCGCCTCGGGCGCCTGGATGCGCTCCGCCTTCAGCGACCTGCGCTTCCCGGTCCTCGGTACCGCGCTCAACGACGACGAGGTCTGGGTGCGACTGCGCATGCAGGGCCGCCACACGGGCCCCTTCGTCCGCTACCGTGACGGCGTGCTCGACCAGGCGATACCTCCCACCGGGCGCGAGATCGACTTCGAGCAGATCCATGTGCTCGGCCTGCGCGACGGCAAGGTGATCCGGCACGAGGCCGTCCGCGACGACATCACCATGCTCGGACAACTCGGCGTCTTTCCGCCGGCGCCGCCCACGGCACTGCGCATGATCGCCTGGCGCATGACCGGACGAGCCGCCCGCGCCGCCGCCCGGGTGACCGCCGAGGCCGCCGAGGCGGCCGCGTCGCTGCGCGACCACCCGACAGCGGGCCACTGAGGCCACCGCGCCGTGTCGTCCGCACCCGGACGGCCTCCGACCCGGGGCTCGGTACGGCGCCGCTGCCCGGGCCGGGCGAGCGGGCCCCCTCGCGTGTCGTCGAGGGGCCCCGCGGCAACGGGTCGCGCGCCGTGGCGCGGGAACCCGGTCCGTCTGCCCTGGTCAGCGGAGAGCGGATGCCACCAGGTCCGCTTGCTCGTCGGCATGCCGCCGGGCGGAGCCGACGGCCGCGGCCGACGCCGGCGGCCGGCTGACGCAACCGAGGGGACGGTCCGTCAGGCGCCGTACGGAGGAGCTCACGAAGAGCCAGGCTCCCTGGTTCTCCGCCTCCTCCTGCACCCACCGCACCTCCGCGTCGGCGGGGAAGCGGGCGAGTTCCGCGGCGAGTTCCCGCTCCGGGAACGGGTAGAGCCGCTCCACACGGACGATCGCGGTGTCCGACAGGCCGGCCTCCCGCCGGTAGGCGTCCAAGTCGTAGAAGACCTTGCCCGAACAGATCAGCACACGCCTGACCCGGGCCGCGTCGGCCGTCTCGTCCGGCAGGACCGCACGGAACCCGCCCGCGGTGAACTCCGTCAGCGGGGAGACGGCCGCCTTCGACCGCAGCATCGACTTCGGGGTGAACACCACCAGCGGCCTTCGGTGCTGCGGGGCAGCGAGCGCCTGCTGCCTGAGCAGATGGAAGTAGTTGCCGGGCAGGGTGGGCACGGCCACGCTCATGTTCCCTTGCGCGCACAGTTGGAGGAAACGCTCGATCCTGCCGGAGGAGTGGTCCGGTCCCTGCCCCTCCAGGCCGTGCGGCAGCAGCAGGGTCACCCCGGAACGCTGCCCCCACTTCTGCTCCGACGACGCGATGTACTCGTCCACGACGGTCTGGGCACCGTCGGCGAAGTCGCCGAACTGGGCCTCCCACAGCACCAGGGCTTCGGGCCGTGCCAGCGAGTAGCCGTACTCGAAGCCCAGCGCGGCCAGTTCGGACAGCATCGAGTCGTACGGCGTGAAGGTCGCGGCCTGCGCGCCGAGCGAGTTGAGCGGTGTGTACTCCACGCCGGTGCGCCGGTCGGTGAGCACGGCGTGCCGCTGCCCGAACGTGCCGCGGCGGGAGTCCTGCCCGGCCAGCCGCACCGGAACCCCGTCCAGCAGCAGGGAGCCGAAGGCGAGGGTCTCCGCGGTGGCCCAGTCGATGGTTCCCGCGTCCAGCATCGTGGCACGCCTGCGCAACTGCGGCAGCACACGCGGGTGCACGGTGAAGCCCCGCGGCAGGTCGGTCTGGGACGCGACGATGTGCCGGGCGGTCGCCTCCGTGATCGCGGTGGCCGGTGCGGCGGCCGCGTGCCCCGTGTCCTCGGCCGTGACGCGCTCCGGCGGCCGGCCGGGCGCCGGCGACGGGTGGGTCTCGGCGAAGGCACGCTCAAGACGCTCCCGGTAGTCCCGCAGGGCACCTTCCGCCTGGGGTGCGCCGATGTCGCCCCGGTGGACCAGCGCGTCGGCGTACAGCTTGCGCACCGAGGGCCTGGCGTCGATACGGTCGTACATCTCCGGCTGCGTGATGGACGGGTCGTCGACCTCGCTGTGGCCGTGGCGCCGGTAGCAGATCAGATCGATGACGACGTCCTTGTGGAAGGCCTGGCGGTAGTCGAAGGCGAACCGGGCGACCCGGACGACGGCCTCGGGATCGTCTCCGTTCACGTGCAGGATCGGGGCCTCGACGGTCCGTGCCACATCGGTGGCGTACGCGCTCGAACGGCCGTGGGCCGGTGTGGTCGTGAAGCCGAGCTGGTTGTTGATGACGACGTGAACCGTCCCGCCGGTGTGATACCCGGGCAGCAGCGACATGTTCAGCGTCTCGCCGACCACGCCCTGACCGGCGAAGGCGGCATCTCCGTGGACGGCGACGGGGAGGACCGCGAAGGTGCCGCCGCCGTCCGGGGCGACTTCCTGCCTGGCGCGGACCACTCCCTGGGCCACCGGGCCCACGACCTCCAGGTGCGAGGGGTTCGCCACGACGGAGACGCCGACCGTGCTGCCGTTGAGGGCGCGATAGGTCCCCTCCGCCCCGAGGTGGTACTTCACGTCACCGGATCCCTGGACCGAGCGGATGTCCACGGCATCCTCGAACTCGTGGAAGATCTCCCGGTAGGACTTCCCGACGATGTTGGCCAGCACGTTGAGCCGGCCACGGTGCGCCATGCCGATGACGGCCTCTCTCGCTCCGTGAGCGATGGCACGGTGCAGCAGGGCGTCCAGCAGGACGATCACCGACTCGCCGCCTTCGAGCGAATACCGTTTCTGGCCCACGTATTTGGTGTGCAGAAACCTTTCGAAGGCTTCCGCCGCGCCCAGCCGGTAGAGGATCTGCAGTTGTTCGGCGCGGTCCGGCGGTCGCTGGGGCGATTCGATCCGCTGCTGGACCCAACAGCGTTCCTCGGAGCTCTGGATGTGCATGTACTGGACGCCGACGGTCCGGCAGTAGGACTCCCGTAGTACGTCCAGCACGTCACGCAGCGTCATCGTGTCCCGCCCGGCGAAGTCGTCCACGACGAACGTCCGGTCCAGGTCGTCCTCGCCGAGCCCGAACGTCTTGACGTCGAGCTCCGGGGGAGTGACCTCATTCTGGTTCGTGAGCGGGTTCGTGTCGGCCATCAGGTGTCCGCGTACGCGGTACGCGTGGATCAGTGCCGCGACGCGGACGGCCTTGACGGCTGTCTCCTCCGCATGATCGCTTACGGTGGCCGTCTCCTCGGGTGCCCGTCCCTCCGTCGCGGGGCCGGGGAGGGCGAAGAGGTCCCGCCACGCCCGGTCGACAGAGCCCGGGTCTCGCAGGTACCGCTCGTACTGTTCGTCGACAACCCATTCGTTGAGGCCGAATTCCAGCCCATTCGACACCGGCTGTCCGGTGCGGGATCGCAATGCCACGACGCGGATCGCCTTCTTTCCTCATCGCATTCGGCCCATGGTGGACGCGCCCGACTCGGCGCGGAAAATCCTTCCGGCGCGTCACACCACCAAGGTAGTTGGGTACGGCAGCCAAGTCGGAGGGGTGAATGTGCCACGACGGCCGCACATCAGGACATGGGCCCAAGAGTCCCCGTCGGTTTGCTGACGGGGACTCCGTGTTTGTGGGGTGCGGCTTTTTCTGTGCCAAGACGCGTTGAGGGCCCGGCTGTCGCGTCGGGTGGGCGCCGGGTTCCACTGCGCCGGTGCGATGGTGCGGGTTGCCGGGGTGCGGCCGTTCCTTGCGGACGACCAGCCGCATGCCTTTCGGTCAGGTGCTCAGGTCGGGCATGTCGGTGATCTCCGCGACCCAGGCGCCTGGCCGCTCGGCGCCGTCCGCGTCGTAGGCCGGCGTCCACGCCCGGGTCGTGCACCGTCCGCGGCTTGCGCCACGGCGCCGGTGCTGCCGATATCGCCGTTTCCAGGCCCAACTTGCGGACGGTCTCGACCAGAAGCACCGCCCCGGCTCGTTGCCGTTGTGGGGTGTTTCTGGCGTTTCTGATCAAGTGGTGGACGGCACCACTCGTGAAAGCCCGAGGCTAGGGGGCGGTGCGGTAGAAGTCGGCCGCGGTGAAGGTGGCGGGCACGCCGAGTTCGGCGGCGACAGCGGTGATCGCGGCCTCGCCGATCGCGAGGTCGGCCTGGCCGTCGGTGGTGAAGTGCGGTGCGATGAAGGTGTCGTAGTGCGCCCGGACCTCGTCCGGGGTGTGTCCGCCCAGGAACGTCCGCATGTGCCGCACGGTGGTGTCGGGGTCTTCGCGGATCACCTTCAGGGCCCGTCGGTGCGCGCGCAGGACGGCCTGGACCGCCGGGTCGTCCGGGTCGGTGTAGGTGGTGTCGACGGCCAGGCCCACGGTGGGGATCCGGAAGTGGTCGCCCATCCAGGCCAGCACCCGCCAGCCGTACTCGGCGGCCACCGCCTCCGGCGCCATGGTGCTGCCGACCAGCGCCGCGTCGATCTCGCCGTCCCGCAGCCGGCGCAGGTCCATGCCGTAGTCCCCGGGCGCCCGGACGATCGTCCGGATGTCACGGTCCGGGTCGAGACCGGCCTTGCGCAGCACGATCCGGGTGAAGCACCCGGGGGCGGTGTGCGGGGCGTGCACCGCCAGCCGCCGGCCGGCCAGGTCGGCCGGCGAGGTCAGTTCGGGACGGGCGAGAAACCAGAACAGCGGACGGTGGGTGTTGACGTTGAGTGCGACCCACGGGGTGCCGTCGGTCAGCCGGGACAGCAGGGCCCGCCCGAGCCCGATGGTGGCGCCGCGGCGCAGCCGCTCCTCGTCCCAGGTGCAGCCGTCGCGCAGCGCGACATGGACGCCCTCGTCGGCGTAGTAGTCCTCCTGGTCGGCGATGTAGGCGGCCAGTTCCTCGTGCAGGCCCCGCCCGACGTAGGCGAGATCGATCGTGTACATGAGTACGCTGCTTCCTTGATCGTGTCGCAGGCAGGCGCGCGTGACGGTCACAGGCGTCGTGCTGCCCGGTGCTCAGGTGACGGTGTGTCGGATGCCGTCCGGCGGTCGACCGGACCGTGACGGCGTGGTCCCGCGTGCGGGGAAGGGCGGGGCGGCGTCAGTACATGGCCATTCCGCCGTTGACCGCGGCGGTGGTGCCGGTCATGAAGGCGTTGTCCTCGCCGGTGTAGAAGGCGACCGCCTGGGCGACGTCGGCCGGGTGTGCCAGGCGGCCCAGGGGAGTGGCGGCCACCTGCCGTTGCTTCGTCGCGTCGTCGAACACGTCCGCGGCGATACGGGACTCGACCGGTCCGGGCGAGACGATGTTGACCGTGATGCCCTGCGGGCCCAGTTCCTGGGCGAGGTACCTGGCGAACTGCTCCAGCGCGGCCTTGGACGTCCCCAGCGCGATCATGCCCTCCCGGGGCCGGCGGCTGAGGCCGGTACCGAGATAGACGATGCGTCCCCAGCCCTGCGCGGTCATGGTGGGCAGCACCGCCTTGGTGACCGCGAAGGCCGCGTGCATCTCGGCGTCGAGCTTGCCGCCCAGCTCGTCCCAGGTGATGTCCTGGAACGACTTGACGGCATAGGGGATGAGTGCGTTGTGCACCAGCACGTCCACGCCGTCCCAGGCCGCCCGTACCCGCTCGACCATGTCCTCGACGGCCGACACCTCGCGTACGTCGGCCTGTACGGCCATGGCCCGGCCGCCGGCCGCCTCGATGTCGGCCACGATCTCCTCGGCCGCCTTGGTGTTGCTGAGGTAGTTGACCGCCACGCGCATACCCCGCTCGGCGAGCACGCGTGCCGTGGCCGCGCCGATTCCGCTGCTGGCGCCCGTCACCAGGGCCACCCTGTCGGCTGTCGCGGTCATGGGCTCACCTCCTTGTCGTCGTCACGGGCAGCCGGAATGGCCGCTCCGAGTCGTTCGGCCTCGGTACCGGTGCCGGTGGGGCGGACCGCCCCGTAGAGCACGGTGTCGACGGTGGCCCGCAGCAGATCCGCCGCGGTCCACTCCAGTTCCTGCGGCAGCCGGGAGGTGAACAGCCGCTCCAGCGCGCCGCGGGTGATCTCGCACAACAGCTCGGGAGGGGCGGTGAGCAGCCCCTGCCGATGCCCGTACCGGAACAGCTCGTCGATGCGTCGGTAGATCACCGCGTCCACACGTTGTTCCACGTACTGGCGGAGGATCGCGTCCCCGCCACGTCCGGTGGCGAGCTGAGCCGCGCCGATCCGCCCGAGCTCGGTGCCCGCGGCGACCAGGAACCGCTGGACCCGCACGTCGAACGGCTGCCCTTCCGCGCCCTCGGCCGCAGCCACCAGGGTGTCCTCCACCGCCGCGAACTGCCGGTCCAGCACCGCGGCCAGCAGGCTGCGCTTGTCCGGGAAGTGGCGGTAGATCGTCTTCTTGCTCATGCCGAGCTCACGAGCGAGTGCGTCCATGCTCACGGGCGCGAGGCCCGGCGCGAAGAACAACCGGCCGGCGGCCTCCACGATCGCCTCGGCACGCTGCTCGTCACTCTCGGAAACTTTCGAAACTGAATTAGTTTCCATGGTTTCCATCCTGGATACCCGTCTCTGCGCTGTCAAGACACGCGCTCCGCTGGGCGGGGCTGGGCGGGGCGGCGACGGCGTCGCACGGGTGTCAGCGTTCGAGGACCGGGGTGACGCCCCGGCCGACGCCGACGCCGACGCCGACGCCGACGCCGACGCCGACCGTCGCGACGCCGCTACCGGCTCCGGCTGTGGCCCCTACTTCATCCATCGCTTTTCACGCTGCCTCTCGACAATACGAACCCACGGGGGGGGATTTCCGCCAGGGCAATGAACGGGAATTCGGTCGGGCTCGGCGACAGCCTTCGATGATTATGAGAATCGATGCTCCGCACCTGCGCCCACAGTCGGGCGCCCCGACCCGGTCCTGCCATACCGCAGATGAGTGATATCGCATGCGCTCCGGGGGGTGTTGGGGCCGTGAAGGTCACGCGAACAAGGTATTCCCCCGGGGCTGCCCGTCATCTTCCATGGATTCCGTTGACGCACCTCAATTCCATGACCACGCTTCCATCCACCCAGGAAATGGCGCGGCAGGACCGAGGGAAACATCATGAAGACATTCGTGCACCGGGGGCAGATCACCAAGGTGGTCTTCGGCAGCGGAACCCGCAGCCGCATTCCTGAAGAGGCCGAGGCCCTCGGATGCCGTCGGGTGCTCGTGCTGTGCACGCCCGACCAGGTGGACCAGGCGGCACAGATACGGGATCTGCTCGGCCCGGCAGCCGCGGGAACCTTCGCCGAGGCCGCCCCGCACACCCCCGTCGAGGTCACCGAGAGGGCGGTCGCGTACGCCCGGTCCGTGGCGGCCGACGCGGTGCTCGCCGTCGGCGGCGGGTCGACCGTCGGCCTGGGCAAGGCGATCACCGCCCGGACCGGTCTTCCGCAGCTGGCGCTGCCCACCACCTACGCCGGCTCGGAGATGACACCGATCCTCGGAGAGACGGAGGGCCGCAGGAAGACCACCAGACGGCTGGCGGAAGTGCGGCCCAGGACGGTCGTGTACGACGTCGACCTGACGCACACACTTCCGGCGCCGGTATCGGTGGTCAGCGGCATCAACGCCATGGCCCACGCCGTGGAATCCCTCTACGCGCAGGACGAGGACCCGGTCGCCTTCCTGATGGCCGGTGAGGCACTCGACGCCCTCGCCCGCTCCCTGCCCCTGATCGCGCGACGTCCGGACGACGCGGAGGCACGGGCCGACGCGCTGTACGGCGCCTGGCTGGCCGGCACCTGCCTGGGCACGGTGGGCATGGCCCTGCACCACAAGGTGTGCCATGTGCTGGGCGGCACCTTCGGACTGCCGCACGCCGAGACGCACACCGTCGTCCTGCCCCACGTCGTCGCCTACAACGCCCCGGCCGCCGGCGAAGCCATGGCCCGCATCGCGCGGGCACTCCCGGGAGACGCCCCCGCCGTCTCCCTGTTCGACCTCGCTGGGCGGCTCGGCGCACCCAGGGCCCTCCGGGACCTCGGCATGCCCGAGTCGGGGATCGAGCAGGCGGCCGAACTCGTCGTGCGGGACGGCTACTGGAATCCGCGTCCCGTGGACCGGAGGGCGGTGACCGCCTTCCTGACCCAGGCGTGGGCCGGCGGGCGGCCCTGAACGTCACCGCGGCACCCACAGCCCAGACCGACTCCGCAAGCGGACACCCACTCACCACAGGAGCACGCCATGCGTGATCTGACCAGCGACACCATCACCGAGGCCGTGATCTCGACCATGCGGGACACGAAGGACCCCCGCCTCGCGGAGATCCTGCACTCACTGGTCCGGCACCTGCACGCCTTCGTCCGAGACGTCGAACTGACCGAGGAGGAGTGGGCAGCGGGAGTGGACTACCTGACGCGTACCGGGCACACGTGCACGCCGACGCGCCAGGAGTTCATCCTGCTCTCCGACGTGCTGGGCGTCACCATGCTCGTCGACGCCCTGAGCAACCGACGCTCCGCCAAAGCCACCCAGAACAGCGTCCTGGGCCCCTACTTCAGGGAGGACCGGCCGCAGTACTCCGACGCCGCCGACATCTCCGGCGGCCTGCCCGGCACCCCGCTGTTCTTCGAGGGACGGGTCGTGGACCGCGAGGGAGCACCGGTGCCCGGCGCCGGGGTGGACGTCTGGCACAGCGACGCGGACGGCCACTACGACATGGAGGTACCCGGCCGGGTCGACCCGGCCATGCGGGCGCTGCTGCGCACCGACGAGACGGGGCACTTCGGCTTCCGGTCCATCCGCCCAGCCAGCTACCCGATCCCCGGTGACGGCCCGGTCGGCGAACTCATGAGCGCCACCGGCAGGTCGCTGATGCGTCCCGCCCACGTGCACCTGCTGATCGCGGCCGCGGGGTTCCAGCGCGTGACCACCATGCTCTTCCCCTCCGACGACCCGTACCTCGACGCCGATCCGGTGTTCGGGGTCAAGCAGTCACTGCTGGAGGCCTACGACACGTACGAGGCCGACACGGGCCCCTGCCGCGGCCTGACCGACGTGCCGTACACCCTGCTGCGCCGCACCTTCGTCCTCGAACCCCTCCCCGCGGACTGACCGCACCGCCGTCGGCGCCGCACACGTCAGGCCGCGCCCGAGCGACAGGTGGGCCCACCCACCCACCGGGACCGGGAGCCATCCCGGGCCCCGCGCCACACACCGACGTTCCCCCGACTTTCACGGAGGCTTCCGATGACCGAAATCCTCGACACGGCAGTCGACTTCCGAGCCACGATGGGCCGGCTCGTCACGGGTGTCAGCGTGATCACCACACGCTCCGGAAGCACACCCATCGGCATGACCGCGAGCGCCGTGTCCGCCCTCTCCCTGGCCCCGCTCCAGCTGCTCGTGTGTATCGGCAACCACTTGTACACGCGGACCGCGATCGCGGAGCACGGCCGGTTCGCGGTCAACGTGCTCGGCGAGGACGGCGAGGCCCTGGCGCGGAACTTCGCCGTCTCCAAACCGGACAAGTTCGCCGGTGTCGAGACCATCGACGACCACGGCGTGCCCGTGCTGAAGGACGCCATCGCGGCCGTCGTCTGCGATGTCGCCGAGGCGCTCCCCGGCGGCGACCACACCATCTTCGTCGGAGCCGTCCGCTACTGCACGCACCGCGTCGACAGCCGGCCGCTGATCCACTTCGCCGGCGGCTTCGGTGCGCTCAGGGCCTCGCGGTAGGCCTCGGCGGCAGCCGCCGTTCCCGTGACCGGCCCCCCGACGCCCCCGACGCCCCCGACGCCCGGCTCTCGCAGGCGAGATCCGGCCGTCGGGGGCTCCCGCTCGTTCCGACCCACTCCAGGGGAAGTGCCATGACCAGCTCCGTGCCGGCCTTCAAGCTGCATCCTCCGGTCCAGCCCCCGCATCTTCTGACCCGCCCGCGACTGCTGCGCCGGCTCGACGCGGCGACCGAGCCCGTGGTGGTGGTCTCCGCGCCGGCCGGTGCCGGGAAGACGGTGCTGCTGACCGAGTGGTCGCGGGACCAGGCGGCTCACGGCGCGTGCGCCTGGCTCAGCCTGGACACCTACGACAACGCCCCGGACCGGCTCTGGTCGGGCATCCTGCGCGCACTTCACCAGGCACGGGCGGACCTGCCCGTCCGCCTCGACGAGGGCGAGTGGACGGCCGACTCCTGGCTCGACGGGACGCTGCCCGCGCTGCTGACGGCGGTGGGCGCGGCGGGTCCGCTCACCCTGATCCTCGACGGCCTGGAGACCGTCACGGACGCCGACGCGCAGCGCACCCTCGCGGACTTCCTGACCCGGCTACCGCACGGCTTCCGTGTCGTCCTGTCCACCCGGCACCTTCCCGGAGGTCCCCTTCCGGCTCTGCGCGCCCGCGGCCTGGTCGCCGAACTCGACCTGCACGACCTGGCCTTCACCCCCGAGGAGGCACGAGCGGTGCTCACCGCACTGCTCGGATCCGCTCCCACGGAGGCGAACGCGCGCGCACTGTACGAGGCCACCGAGGGCTGGCCCGCCGGGCTGTGCATCATGGGGCGTGCCCTGGCCCGCGCCGGGAGCGAGGCCGGCGTCGAGGGGCAGCCGGCCCGCGGCAGACAAGCGGTCACCGACTACCTGGCCACCGAGGTCCTCGACCGGCTCACCACCGAACAGCGCCGGTTCCTGCTCCGCACCAGTGTGCTCGACGAACTCGGTGCCGGACCGTGCCAGGCCCTCGCCGGCGACCGGGCGGGCGTCCTGCTGCGCGAGCTCGCCCGAACCGTCCAGCTGCTGGTGCCCGTCGGCGCCGAGGCGGCCACGTACCGCCGTCACCGGGCACTGGCCGCACTGCTGTCCGACGTCCTCGCGTCCGAGGGATCGGACACCGTCGCGGCCCTGCACCGGTCGGCGGCCCAGTGGTACGCACGGCAGGGACGGACGACCGAGGCCGTACGGCACTGGATGCTGGGCGGAGATGAGCCGGCGGCCGTCGCGTCGGTCCTCGACGGGTGGGAGAAGGAGATCTCGGCGGGCCACGATGCGCGCGTCTCGCAGTGGCTGGACCTGCTGCCGCGTCGCACGGTGGCCGCCGACGCGCGCCTGTGTGTCGTGGCGGCCATGACGGCCCTGGCGGCAGGCGCACCCGTTACGGCCTGCCGCTGGCTGGACGTGGCCCTGCTCAGGCAGACGGGAGCCCAGACCGTCGGCGAGGGCGGCACGGTCGGTGACGCGGCCGCCGTCGCCCGGGCCGTGGCCTGCTGTCTGAAGGGGGAGGTCCTGACCGCCGACCGGCTCGGCGAGTCCGCCGTCACCGGCACCCTGCCGCTGACCTCCTGGCGCGCCCTGGCCGGTACGGCCCGTGGCACCGCTCTCCTGTGGACCGGCCGGTACGAGGAGGCGGAAGAACTGCTCGGCGAGGCGACCCGTGACGCGCACGCCGCCGGACACGGCCTGGCACTCGTCCGCGCGCTGGGTCTGCGGACCCTGTGCGCACTGCTGGCCGGGCGTCACGAACTGGCACACGTCCTGAGCGACGAGGCGGTCCATGAGATCGCGACGGCCGGTCTGGACCGGCACTTCGTCTCGGTGCCCGCCTACGTCGGCCGGGCCGGCCTGCTCCTGAGGGAGGCACGCCTCGACGAGGCCGAACAGGTGCTGGCCGATGCGGAATCGGCACTGGCCGACTCGTCCCGGACGGAGAGCGAACCCCATGTGCGCGCGCTGTGGCACTTCACGCGGTCGCGGCTGGAGGGCGCACGGCACGACACGAACGCGGCGCGCGGGGCCCGGGAGGCGGCCGGGCGGGCGGCGGCCAGATGCGAGTCGCCCGGCATCCTGACGGACCTGCTCGGCCGGGTCGGCGGGGACCCGTCGGTCGTACCCGTCGGTCCCCGGCCCCAGGACCTGTCCCTGGGAGAGCGCCGAGTGCTGCGTGCGCTGTGCGGCTCGCTGACCCTGCGTGAGATCGCCTCCGAGCTGTACGTGTCCCACAACACCGTCAAGACCCAGGTGCGCGCGATCTTCCGCAAGCTCGACGCACACGACAGGAACGAGGCGGTCACCAGGGCCCGGGAACGCGGTGTGCTGTGACCCGGGTCCTGGCCCCTGCACCCGGGCGGCGGACCAAGGGGGTGGCGGGCGGGTCGTGCTGGTCGGGCAGGACCGGGCCGCCTTCGTCATCGACTCGCTGATCAGGCCCTCATCCGCACCGTCGGGCAGGCCCGTGGCGGCCTGATCGCCGCACCGCCCGCCGGAGCCGCAACCCACTGGTGGGTGCCGGCCCCGGCGGCAGGCGGTCGAGGTGCACACGGGTGTGTTCACCGGACCGGCGATGTCGCCCCTGCTCACCGGAGTGGCGGCTCCTTCCGGTGCTGCCGCTGTGCACGGCCGCGGCGACCACACCTCGGTAGGGGTGTGACCACCGGGCCGGGCACCGGCCGGTGCCCCCGCGCCCGGGCTCTAGGCGTCCTGACGTGAGGCGTCCTGGCGCCGGGCGTAGTTCGCCTGGGCCCGGTACGCGGACTCCTCCTCCTCGTCGCTCACCCTCTCGATGCCGCAGACCTTGCGCGCGAGGTCCGCCATGGCGCCGCCCGGGGACATCTCGGCGCGCTTCATGGTGAGCGTGCGGATGGCCAGCAGGGGCGTGCCGTTGAAGTTCTCGAAGACGCCGATGCGGTCGCCCCAGTCGGACAGGAACATGTCGCGGATCACGCGGCTGATCTTCAGCCGGTCGTGCGGCCTGCCGACCGGTCCCGTCTGCAGGGCCTCCAGCCACGGCCTGAGTTCGGGCTGCCGCCACTGCCCCTCGGTGGGGTAGATGAGCGCGGCCCGGCCGGCCAGGTCGATGAGTTCGTGCACCATGTCGGTGATGTGCTCGATGTAGTACGCCCGCCCGAAGTCGAACATCAGGACGTTTGGCTTGAAGATCCCGCCGGGCGTGTAGAACCCCTGGGCCTCCGAACCCACCACATGCGCCTTGAGTGACTGGTGGAAACCGGCGAACCTGGCTATCCGGGCCTGTACCGGTGGCAACTGGTAGGTGCCGATGTGCTCGGTGACCAGCAGGGCCAGACCGAGCATCAGCTCGGCCTTGACCATCGCCCGCACCAGCGAGTGGTAGTGCAGCCAATCGAAGACGCGCTGCGGGTACAGCGACGCGTGCTGGGGGTTGCCGATGTGGAAGACGCGGTTCCAGGGGATGAGTACATCCTCGAACACGATGATGCTGTCCAGTTCGTCGCCCTGCGAGGCGAGCGGGTGCTCCACCTCCTCGCCGTCCCGGACGTTGCTCTCGCGGCAGATGACGGTGACCCCGGGGGTGTTGGGCTTCACCGCCCCGTAGATGATCTGCTCCGCGACGATGCCGGGCCGGTAGAAGACCCCGATGTGGATCCAGTCGCCGAAGGCCGCGCCGGTGCTGATCGCCTTGACACCCCGCACGGTGATGCCCTCGTCCGAGGTGGCGACCACCCTGAGGGCGGGGGAATCGGCCTGAGCGGAGTCGCGCGAGCGGTCCGCCTGCGGGTCGACGAAGGCCGGTGTCGCGTTGAGGTCGCCGTCGCGCACCTCGTTCCAGAAGTCGAGGAGCCCCACGGTGAGGTCCCGGCCGTCCGTCCCGACGGACTGGCTGCTCCAGGGCTCCGGGTCGTCGACATAGGTCAGCAGGACGTAGTTGTTCACGTCCGGTGTGCGCGGTACGGCCCCGCCGCCCAACTCGCGCTGCACCGTCTCCAGGTACTCCCGCTTGCGCCGCAGGTCGTCGGCGGAGCGGTGCTGGAACCAGGTCATGGACCGCCGTACGCCGTCCTCGTCCACGAACGTCATGATGTCCTGGAGGTCCGGGCGGTGGTGAAGGTCGTAGAAGGCCGCGAGGCTCCGGGCGTACGCCCGGGTCTTCGGGTGCGTGGCCACGTTGTCGACGAGCTCGTCGCCCACCCACACCGTGCGGCCGTCGTTCAGCGCTGCCAGGTATTCCTTGCCTGTACGCACGTCGTACTCCTCTCCAGGGGCAAGAGATCCGGATGGCACGCAGCATGGGTCCGGACAGGGTGAGCCGACGGCCCGGAAGGGGCATTCACCCGGGTGAAAGCGATGGTCACCCCGGGACTTGCGTTGAGAGCCGATGTGACCGTGCGCCATGCTTGCCGCATGCACAGCACAGATCCCGCCGGCGACGACGCCGGTGGGCGCGGGAACCGGGCCGTGACCGGGCTGCGCCTGCGGGGACGGGACCGCGAGATCACGGCGGCCCGTGAGGCACTGGACGTGGTGCGCGGCGGACGGGGTGCCTGCGTCGTCGTGGAGGGCGCGGCCGGCGTCGGCAAGAGCCGGTTCCTCGCGGAGCTGAACGGGACGGCACGGCGGTCCGGGTTCGACGTGGTCTCGGTACGGGCCGACGAACTCGACCAGTACGCGGCGGGAGCCGCCCTGCAGTCCGCCCTGCAGCCCTGCGACGGCTCCCACCGAGCCCTCGCCGCCGCCGACGACCAGCGGCTCCTGCTTCTGGACAGCATCGCGGACGCCCTGGAGGAGCGGGCCCAGCGCGCGCCGGTGGCCGTGCTCGTGGACGACGCCCAGTGGGCCGATCCCGCCACGCTCTTCGTACTGCGCACCCTGCCCGGGCGACTCGCCGCCGCACGGATTCTGTGGGTTCTGGCGGTACGGTCGGACGCCGAGCGGCCGATCGTGGCCAGGGTCCGGGAGGACCTCGAACGCCTCGGCGCCCGATGGCTGACCCTGGGCCCCCTGCCGCAGCGCGAACTGCAGCACATCGCGGCCGACGTCCTCGGGGCGACGCCGTCACCCGGACTCGCCAGACTGCTGCGCGGTGTCGGGGGCAACCCCTTTCTCGCCATCGAACTGGTACGCGGCTTCGCCGACACCGACATCGCCAGGACGGAGGCGGGCGAGGCCGGCCTGCTGCGCGACGGCATACCCGTCAGCTTCCGGCGCAGTGTCGCCGCACGGTTGGACCGGCTTCCCGAAGACGCCGTGCACCTGGTGCAGATCGGCTCCGTCCTCGGCCGTGAATTCGACCTCGGCACGGCCGCCCGGATGATGGGCAGACAGGTCGGCAGCCTGCTGTCGGGCGTCGACACCGTCCTGAACGCCGGTCTGCTCTCGGCCGACGGCCCACGCCTGGCCTTCCGCCACGACCTCACCCGGCAGGCGGTCCACGACAACCTGCCGCCGGCCGTGCGGACCGCCCTGCATCGGGAGGCGGCGGACAGCCTGCGCGGCACCGGAGCACGCCCCGCGGAGGTGGCCTGGCACGTCGTGATGTCGGGCGGCCCGGTCGACGACCACTCCGTGACCACGCTGGCCACCGCCGTACGGGACATGTCGTCCTCGGCGCCCGACGCGGCGGCGGACCTGGCCCAGCGGGTCGCCGGCCTGCTGCCCCCGCACGACCCGCGCCGTATCGCCCTGCTGACCGACTCCGCCGAGTACCTGGGGCGCACCCGCCGGGTCCACGAGGCGCTGGACCTGGTCGACGCCACGCTGCCGGAAGGCCTGGAGCCGCCGCAGGAGGCGCGGCTGCGCCTGGTGGCCGCCGAGATCCACCAGGCCGCGGGCGACGACGCCGCCGCGATGACACACCTGGAGAAGGCCCTCGACCTGCCCGGGCTCCCGTCCGACCTGCGGGTCCGGCTGCTGAAGACCAAGGCGACGGGCCATGTCTACCTGGGAGACATCGCCGCCGCGGAGCGGACCGGGACCGGGCTGGTCGAGGCCTCCTACGGCAGCGACGATCCGGCCGTGGTCGTCAGCGCCATGGTGTTCCAGTCACAGACGTTCTTCTACCGCGGCCACCTGGCCCGAGCCCTCGAACTCGCCGAGGAGGCCACCCGGCGCGCCGGCACCCTGCCCGTCGCGCTCTATCTGCGGCCCCCGCGGATTCCGGCGCTGTGGCTGGCCACCGTGCTCACCGTCACCGACCGGCTCGCCGACACCGCGCGGACCCTGCGGGAGGGACAACGCGACGCGGAGGCGCTGGGCCTGGGCTGGTCACTGCCCCACTGGCACGCCGCCCGCGCCTGCGCGCTCCTCGAACAGGGCGCTCTGGACGACGCGGCCGTGGAGGCCGAGGCCAGCCTGGCGGTGGCGGACGAACTGGAGATCACCCTGCCGAATCCGCGGGCCCGCGCGGTCCTGGCCCTGGTGGAGACCAGACGCGGTGACCTCGCCAAGGCCAAGGACCACCTCGGCGCCGCCGGCACCGATCCCGGCACACACACCCAGCGGTACGGCCCCTGGGTCTCTCTCGCGCGCGCCTGCCTGGCGGACGCCGAGGGTGACGACGGCGCGGCTGCGGCCGTACTCGCGGAGAGCTTCGCGAGCCAGGAACCGGCGCGCCTGCTGGCACTGCCCCCGTCCCACTGGCCCGGGATCGTGCGCACCGCGCTCCGCGGCGGGGACCCGGTACTCGCCCAGGCCGTGTCGGGGGCCCTGCGCAGTCTGGCCGTACAGGACGAGAGCCGGCAGATCATCGGGGCCGTCCGCGCCCACGTGGCCGGCCTGCTCCACCACGACTCCGGTGCGCTGGAGTCCGCCGTCGCCGGCTACCGGAACACCGGCAGACCGTTGGCCCTCGCCGCGGCCTGCGAGGATCTCGCCGAGCTGACGGCCGAAGCCGGCGACACGGCGTCGGCGATCCCGTACTTCGAGGAAGCGGGCCGCCTGACGTCGGCCTCGGGGGCCGGGCGCGACCAGGAGCGGATCAGGGGGCGCCTGAGGCGGCTCGGCGTACGTACCGCCCCGGTACGGACCCACACGGCCGACCCCCAGGGGTGGGAGGACCTGACCGAGTCGGAGCGGAAACTCATCCCGCTCGTCGTCGAGGGCCTCACCAACCGGGCCGTCGCCGACCGGCTCTACGTGTCCGTACACACCGTCAACACCCATATGAAGCACATCTTCACCAAGCTCGGCATCAACTCACGGGTCGAGCTGACCCGGCTGGCGATCGAGCGGGGTGCCGGTGCCGAAGCACTCGACCGACCGGGCCCACCGACCGCGGAGCCCGGGGGCAGAGATCCCCTGAATGGGTGATACCGGACGCGCGGGCTCGGCCGCCGTCCCCGTGGCGGACCGTGTCCGACGGAGCCGCCTGACTGTGCGCGGCCCCGGATCCACGGTCGGCTCGTGGTCTTCGGGTACGTCGGCCGAGCCGTCGGCCCTTGTCGGGCGAGAGTCCCCTGGCCGTCCGGTGCCGCACGGGAGCCCCTGACCGCACACGGGCGAATCACCGGATCGAGCGATGCCGTGCGTGCCTGCTCGATCAACACTGGTGGTGCCGGTGGTTGTTGCCCCCAGCGGAATCGGGAGGGCGTCGCACGATGAGCACCACGCATACCGCCCCAGGACACATACCGGGCGAATCAGAGCCCGCCTCGTCCTGTCACGCGCGGACCCCGGAGTGCGTCGCCACTCTTCCCGGCCCTGCCCAGAACGGGCCGATATCCGCGTACGAACTGGAGCCCTGGCTCTCGGCATGGCTGGCGGCCGGCCCGGCGGACGGTGGCGAATCGACGTAGGACCGACCGGCAGGAGGCCCGGCAGATCGCCGTCGGCCGCGCCGAGACCCCCGTCGAACGCGGAAGGCGCAACCACGTCGCCCTTGACCAGGCCTGGACCGAACTGTGCCGCCTGCACCGGGACTTCATCGGCCAATGGCACCTCGAACCCGAAGCGGCCGCCTGCTGACCTTCACCCCCGACCGCCCGACACGGCGACACGATGCCTGAGCGGCATCGGGATGGGCCCCGCGTCGTACCAAGCCCCGGAGCGGCGTTCACTCAGGACCCGCCCCCGAGCAGTGAACCGGTCCCGGTTTCCGCCTCGACCGTGTCCTCCCGCCCCATTGTGTTGAACCTTGTGTCCCCTTACTGTTCGGCTTTGCCTGAGTCTGTTCGATGGTGATTGCTCAGGGGGATGGAGGCCGCAGTGCGGGGTAGTGGGATCCGTTCAGAGGTCGCGAGACCTGATCGCCGTCGGTGGTGGAGGGCGCTCCTCGCGGCGGTCGCGACCATCGCCCTGGCCGTGGGCATGACCGCGCCCGCCGCCGCGGCCCGGGACGCCGGCCGGCAGACCCCCGCCGCCCCGGCTGCCGTCGGTCCGCGGGCGCACACGGTGACCCTCGACGGCTACTCGTTCCTCGTCGACGGCAGGCGCACCTACCTGTGGTCCGGTGAGTTCCACTACTTCCGGCTCCCGAGCCAGGACCTGTGGCGCGACATCTTCCAGAAGATGAAGGCCGCCGGCTTCAACTCCACCTCCCTGTACTTCGACTGGGGCTACCACTCGCCGAAGCCGGGGGTGTACGACTTCACCGGGGTGCGGGACGTAGACAAGCTGCTCGACATGGCCCAGGAGGCCGGCCTCTACGTCATCGCCCGCCCGGCGCCGTACATCAACGCGGAGGTGGACAGCGGCGGCCTGCCCGGCTGGCTGACCACCAAGGCCGGGAACAACCGCAGCGACGACCCGCGGTTCCTGAAGTACGCGGACGAGTGGCTGACGCAGATCGACCGGATCATCGCTCGCCATCAACTGACCAACGGCACCGGGTCGGTCATCGCCTACCAGGTCGAGAACGAGTACTACAACGGCTCGGCCGCCGGCCGCTCCTACATGCGGCACCTGGAGGACAAGGCCCGCGCCGACGGCATCACGGTTCCGCTGACCGGCAACAACAACGGCACCTTCAACTCCGGTACCGGCGCCCTGGACGTCGACGGCCCGGACTCCTACCCCCAGGGCTTCGACTGCTCCAACCCCTCGAAGTGGAACGGCGTCCCCGACATCAGCTACGACCACCCGGCCGGAAAGCCCCTGTACTCGCCGGAGTTCCAGGGCGGCGCCTTCGACCCCTGGGGCGGACCGGGCTACGACAAGTGCGCGCAGCTGATCAACGACCGGTTCGCCGACGTGTTCTACAAGCAGAACATCGCCGTCGGCGCCACCGCGCAGAGCTTCTACATGACCTACGGCGGCACCAACTGGGGCTGGCTCGGCATGCCCGAGAACTACACGTCGTACGACTACGGGGCCGCGATCCGTGAGACCCGGCAGCTCGATCCGAAGTACTACGAGGACAAACTGATCGGGTACTTCACCCAGTCGGTCGCCCCGCTGACCGAGACCGAGGCGATCAGGGCGACGCCGCCGGACGACTCCGCGATCGTCGACACCGCCCGGATGAACCCCGTCACCAAGACGCAGTTCCACGTCCTGCGGCACGGGAACTCCACGTCCACGGCCGTCGGCAGGACCCACATCTCCCTGGACTTCAACGCCCAGCCGTCCGCGGACACCACCTACACCTGGGACGACCCCGACTCCGCGCTGCAGTACACCGGTTCGTGGTCGCACGTGGCCGACCAGAGCTACACCGGCGGCGACTACAAGCACACCGAGTCGTTCTCCGACAAGGCCGGCGACTCGGTCACCGTCCCCTTCGACGGTACCGCGATCCGCTGGATCGGATCGAAGACGAACAACCACGGCAACGCCGACGTCTACCTCGACGGCACCAAGGTGGCGACCGTCGACGACTCCGGCGGCGAGAGCCAGGCGGTGCTCTTCCAGAAGAGCGGCCTGACGCCAGGAGCGCATACCCTGAAGATCGTCGTCGACGGGAACCACAGCTCGGGCTCCACGGACAACTACGTGGCCATCGACGCCATCGACGTGCCGACGGCCGCCGTCGCGGAGCCCACCTACCCGGTGGTGCCGCAGCAGCCGGGCACCGCGATCACCCTCGACGGACGCGACTCGCACGTGATCGTGGCGAACTACCGGGTCGGGGACTCGCAGTTGCAGTACTCGACCTCGGAGATCATGACCAGCGCGACGATCGGAGACCGGGACGTCGCCGTGCTCTACGGCGACCAGGGCAGTGACGGCGAGACCGTCCTGCGCTACGCGTCCAAGCCGACCGTGACCGCGACCGGCGGCACGGTCACTACCACCTGGGACGAGGCCACCGGCGACCTGCGGCTCAACTACACGCACAAGGGCCTCGTCCGCGTCCGCGTCAGCGGCGGCGGGAAGCGCCCGCTGCTGCTGCTCGTGGGCGACAAGGCCACGGCGGAGACCTTCTGGCGCCAGGACACGGCGACCGGCCCGGTGCTCGTACGCGGCACCCACCTGCTGCGGACGGCGACCAGCCTGAACGGCGGCCGTACCGTCGCGCTCACCGGCGACAACGCCGACGACAAGAACATCGAGGTGTTCACCTCCGCCGCCCATGTCACCTGGAACGGCAGGACATCGGACACCAGGGCGACCGACGCGGGGAGCCTGGCCGGCACCGTCCCGGTGGCCGCCCCGATCCATCTGCCGGCACTGACGAACTGGAAGCACGCCGAGGAATCCCCCGAAGCGGCCCCCGGATTCGACGACTCCAGCTGGCAGGTGGCCGACAGGACGACCACCAACAGCGTCTCCGGCGCCAACTCGCTGCCCGTGCTCTACGCGGACGACTACGGATTCCACACCGGCAACACCTGGTACCGCGGCCGCTTCCGCGCCACCGGCAAGGAGACCGGCATCCACCTGGTCTCGGACTCCGGTGGCGGCGCGCAGGCGTTCTCCGCCTGGCTCAACGGCACCTTCCTGGGCAGCTCCACCACGGGCAGCGCCGACTTCACCTTCCCGGCCGGCGCCGTGAAGTCCGACGGCGACAACGTCCTCTCCGTGCTCACCGTGAACATGGGACACGAGGAGGACTACAACTCCACCAACGGCAACAAGACCGCGCGCGGCCTGACCGGCGCCTCCCTCGTCGGGGCGCCGCTGACCTCGGTCACCTGGCGGCTGCAGGGCGTACGCGGCGGCGAGGACCTCCAGGACACCGTGCGCGGCCCGCTCTCGACGGGCGGCCTGTACGGCGAGCGGGCCGGCTGGTCCCTGCCGGGCTACCCGGACGGCGACTGGGACCGGGTGTCCCTGCCGACGACCGACACCCGGCCCGGGGTCTCCTGGTACCGCACCGACGTCCGCCTGGACCTGCCGCACGGCCAGGACACCTCGCTGGGGCTGACGTTCACCGACGACCCGGCCCGCAAGTACCGTGCCACGATCTTCGTGAACGGCTGGCAGGTCGGCAACTACGTCAACTACCTCGGCCCTCAGCACACGTTCCCCGTGCCCAACGGCATCCTCAACCCCAACGGCCACAACAGCGTGGCCATCGCCGTGTGGAACCTCGACGGCAGCACCGGCGGACTCGGCAAGGTCTCGCTCACCGACTACGGCAGCTACGCCTCGTCCCTGCGCGTCGCGCAGAACGACAGCCCACGCTACGACGCCCGGACCTACGCGATGCCGAAGGCTCCGGGAGCGGATGTCACCCTGGACGTGCCGGACACCGCCCAGCCGGGACAGGCCTTCACGGCCCGCGCGACGGTGGAGGTGCCGAAGGACCGGTCGTCCGCCGCCCGGCTGACGGCCGCGCTCTCCGCGCCCGACGGCTGGAGCGTGAGCGCCACGAGCCCCACGTCGGTCGACCGTCTGCGACCCGGCACGTCGGCCACCTTCACCTGGAAGGTCCAGCCACCGGACGGGACGCTGCCGTCCGCCTCGGCGCTCACCGCCACGGTGCGCTACCGGCAGAACGGCCGGCAGGCCACCGGCACCGACGAGCGCATCGTCGGCGGGATCCCACCGGCTCCGCCGGCCGGGAAGAGCGCGGTGAGCGACCTGACGTTCCTGACGTCCACCAACGGGTGGGGGCCGGTGGAGCGGGACAGCAGCGTCGGCGAGCAGGCCGCCGGGGACGGCCGCCCGATCACCATCGCCGGCGTCGGCCACGCCAAGGGCCTGGGCACCAACTCCGTCAGCGACGTCCAGCTCTACCTCGCCGGACAGTGCACGCGCTTCACGGCGGACGTCGGTGTCGACGACGAGACGGGCGGCGGGGGCACGGTGACGTTCTCCGTGATCGCCGACGGCAAGACCCTGGTGACCACGCCGACCGTCCGCGGCAGACAGGCGGCGGTGCCGATCGACGTCGACGTCAGCGGCGCCCAGGTGATCGACCTCAAGGTCGGTGACGCGGGCGACGGCAACGGCAACGACCACGGAGACTGGGGGACACCGACGCTGACGTGCGGCTAGGCCGTCGACGGCTCGCCACACCGTCGCGGTGACGCCGCATACACGATCCTCTACGGCCTTCCGGTCTGCTCAGGGAAGGATGCTCGCGGGTGCCCGGGTGGTGCCGCGCAGCCGGGCGGCGTCCCGGCTCGGGGGTGCGCCGAACTGGCGGCGGTACTCGCGGCTGAACTGGGAGGCGTTGTCGTAGCCGACCCGCTGGCCGACCCCGGTCACGTCGCCGGGGTGGGTGGCCAGCAGCAGCCGGGCCTCCTGGAGCCGGATCTGCTTCTGGAACTGGATGGGGCTCATCGCCGTCACCGCCTGGAAGTTGCGGTAGAAGGCGGAGACGCTCATGCCGGACATGCGGGCCACGTCCTCGACGCGGAAGGACTGCGCGTAGTGCTCGCGGATCCAGCGCACGGCCCGGGAGACATGGCTGAGACCGCTGTCGGCCAGGCCGAGTTCGCGTACCGTCGCCCCCTGCTCGCCGGTGATCAGGCGCCACAGGATCTCGCGTTTGACCAGCGGCGCGAGCACGGCCCGGTCGCGCGGCTCGTCCAGCAGCCGCAGCAGCCGGACCACCGCGTCGAGCAGCGCGGCCGGAGCGTCGCTGACGGCGATCCCGGACGGCACGCCTCCGCCGGCCCGGGGGAGATCGCCGGGGCCGGCCTGCAACAGCAGTTCGGCGACGGCGGACGGCTCCAGGGTGAGACCGAACCCGAGGGCCGGGTGCTCGGGACCGGTCTGGATGAACTGCCCCGTGACGGGCAGGTCGACGGAGGCGACCAGGTACTGACCGGCGCCGTACTCGTAGACCCGGTCGCCCAGGGCGAGGCGTTTGGCGCCCTGGGCGATGACCGCGAGCACGGTACCGGACATGGCGGGCACCGGCGGATCCGGCCGGTCGATCTTCGAGATGAGGACGCCCTCGACGGCGGTGGTCCAGTCCGGCCGGGCGTGCCGGTCCAGCAGGCTGCGGAACTCTTCGAGAGGCATACGCCCATTGCACCACCCCTCTGGCACCCCACTCCCATCGCCGCGAGGATCGTGCAAGTACGCGCGAGCATCGTGCTGATGCGCGTGCAGGTCAGGGCGTTCGAGCCCCGCTGAACGGCCGGGCGAGCCGAGTCGGACCACGCAACCATCGGGGGTGACGGGACCGGCCGGCCGGTGACACGATGCGAGAGGCCAGAAAGGGGGCAGCCATGGTGCCGGACGTCCGTGCGTCGCTGGGCGCGATGCTCTTCCGCCGGGTGGCGGGCCCCGACGGACCGGCCACCCGCGCCCGTATCCACGGCACACCCGGCCCCCGCTGGTTCACCCCCGGCCGTCCGATCCGCGTCGTCCACGGGGACGCCTCCATGTTCGTCGGCGGACTGGGCGCCCTTCTCCTGCAGTCCCTGCATCCCCTCGCCATGGCCGCCGTCGCCGCGCACTCCGGATACCGCGGCGACCCGTGGGGACGGCTCCAGCGCACCAGCGCCTTCCTGGCGGTGACGACCTACGGCGTGGCGGACGACGCCCAGGCGGCCGTTGCCGCGGTGCGGGGCATCCACGAGAAGGTGCGCGGGACGACACCGGACGGCGAGCCGTACCACGCAGCCGATCCGCACCTGCTCGGGTGGGTGCACGCGGCCGAGACGGAGTGCTTCCTGCGCGCTCACGAACGCTACGGCTCCCGTCCGCTGGACCGGGCCGGCTACGACGCCTACGTCGCCGACACCGCGCGGGTCGCCGAGGCACTCGGCGTGATCGATCCGCCGCGTGACCGCCGGCAGCTGGCCGCGCGGCTGGCCGGCTACCGGCCGGAGCTCAGGGCCACGCCCGAGGCCCGGTCCGCGGCACGCTTCCTGCTCCTGGAACCCCCGCTGCCCCTGCCGGTCCGTCCCCTGTACGGCATACTCGCCGCCAACGCCGTGACACTGCTGCCCTCCTGGGCGCGGTCACTGCTGCGGCTGCCCCGTCTCGCGCTCGTCGAGGACGTCACGGTGCGCCCGGCCGGCCATCTGCTCACCCGCACGATCCGCTGGGCCATGAACACCCCCGACGTCTCGTAGCGGCCCCGGCACAGCGGGAACCTGCCGTGCCCCCGAAGGGCACGGCAGGTCCGGTGGTCAGCTCGTGCCCCGGTCCCAGGGCATTCCGCGCGTCCGCGCCCACTCCGTCCCCCGTGACCAGAGCCCGGCACCGCCCGACGTGCCGGAAGCGGACCACCCAGCGGACCACCCGGCGGGGCCCGCGAAGGCGCCGTCACCTCCGGCCGCGGCCGGCCGGTGATCGCGGCCCGTGGACTGGAACCCGACCGTGTAGGTCCGGGTGACCGAACCGTTGGCCGAGGTCACCTTGATGGTGCGGGTGGTCAGCCGGGACCCGGTCGACGAGAGGACCGAACTGCCGTCCGTGACCTTCACCCGCGCCCCGGACTGGGCCGGCACGGCGGAGACGGCCGGGATCCTCGTGCTCCTCGGCCGGTCGACCACGTAGGTGGACACGGCCGGATCGAACCCGTCGATCCGGACGCCGCCCACGGTGATCGCGTCGGCGTCGGCGTCGGCGGCCTTGGTGGCGTCCGAGAAGTTCGTCACCGTGACCGATCCGTCGGCGCCCACGACCACGTGTGCCGCCATCGCCGCCGCCAGGTTGATCCGCTCCCAGCTCGCGTTGCCGTCAGCGGTGAGGTCGAGCGGGTATCCGGAGTCCGTCGCGGTCTGCTCCAGGACCTGGGTGCGCTGTTCGGCGGTGAGGTCAGGGAAGGCCGTGATCAGTAGCGCCGCCGCGTCGGCCGGCGTCTTGAGCGTCCGCCCGCCCTTGCCGACCTGGGAGAACCCGTAGGTCAGGCGCTGGGTGTACAGATCGACGTCCTGCGTCGTGCTCAGACCGGCGTAGGGGGCGCCCGCGCAGGCCGCGAGCGTGTCGCCGTACCCCTCCGTCTCGCACTGCGCGAGCAGCACGTTCTCGATCTCGGTGTGGGCCTGCATCAGCAGGTTCGCGAAGTCGGGGTCCGCCCACCGGTGGGCCACGGTGGCCTGTCCGGTGATGCGGCCGCCCATGACGTCGAGCGGGTAGTGGAACCCGAGGACGATGCGGTTGTTGCCGTACTCCGAGGTGCGGGCGAGGATCGACGGCGCCAGCTCCGGCAGCAGCGTGGCGAGGACGGTGCCCGCCTCGTAGCCGCCGTAGGTGTGGCCGCTCGGGTACGAGCCGCTGGTGGCGAGGCTGCTGTACGAGCCGTCCTGCGACTCGTAGATGTCGCCGCCGTCGCCGACGAACCCGAGCCGCACGTACGGACGCGGGTAGCCGTAGTGGTTCTTCGCCGCGTCGACTCCGTCGAGACCCTGTGTGACACGGGAGAACAGGGCGCTGGTCTTGGGCAGTCGGCCGCTGCCGAGGGCGTCGCTGTAGATCTGGCCGAGCCGGGACCCGAGGCCGTCGGCCATCGTGACCGTGGCGCTGTTCGTGGCGTCGACCTCGGCCCGGTCCACCTCCTTCTGCGTCGCCGCGTTGTTGACGCGCACGGCGATCCGGTCGTTCTCGGCGGTGGGCGCGGTCCCGTAGGGCACCTTGGTGTTGGCGCCGATGACGTCGGAGCCGAGGTCGTGGATACCGGTGAGCAGGTCGTTGAAGTAGTCCGAGGTCGGCCACTTGTCCGACCCGTAGGCGGCGTTCAGCGTGTCGTCGGGGAAGGGGGACGACACGTATGCCGGGGAGGAGGCGTCCGCCGTGGTGTCGTCCGAGGTTCCGGCCAGGGTGACCGCGGTGACGGTGGCCGTGTGTGCCTTCGCCTTGCCCGTGGTGGTGAGCAGCGCCGTGTCCGCCGTGGCGGGAAGGTGCGCGGTGGTTCCGTCGTTGAGGGCCACGGTGTAGCCGATGATCGGGAATCCGCCGTCGCCGGCCGCCCGCCAGGTCACCCGGACCTGCTTGCCGTCGGTGAGCACGCCCGTGACGGCCGGTGTCTGCGGCTTGCCGCCGTCGGTCACCACGGGCGCCGTGGCGGCGCTCGGGCGCGAGGCGCCGAACCTGTTCACCGCCGCGACGCGCGCCTTGTACGACCTGCCGGAGGGCAGCCAGGTGAACGTCGTGCTCCGGCTGTCCCGATCGTCGACCTGGACCTGGTGGCCGTCGTCGAGGGTGACTCGGTAGCCGGTGACCGGGGAGCCGCCGTCGTTCTCGGGGGCGGACCAGGCGACCGTCACGCTGGTGCCGGACGCTGTCGCCGACACCGCGTCGGGGGCGGACGGCACCGTTCTGGGCTTCGTGGTGAGCGCGGACTGCGCGTGGTCGAGGGCCTGGTACCGGGCGGTGAGGGTCTCGTCCGTGGCCGTGTCGTCCGCGACGGCGGTCCTCGCCGCGGCGAGTGCCCCGGTGAACGCCTGCCACGACGCGTCCGTGTAGCGGTTGTCGTCGAGGGCCGACGCGGTCGCGACCAGGTCCTCCAGTTCCAGTCTGGGCAGGGGGATCAGCTGGCCCGCGGCCAGGGTGAGGCTGCGGGTCTGCCCGTCGACCTCGAGCTGCGTCGCGTCGTCGGCGTCCACCAGGGCGCGTGCCGCGGCGAGTTCGCGCAGGTACACCCCGAAGTCGACGGTGTCGTACCGCTCCGCGTCGTCGGAGAGCCCCGCGTACCGGTCGATCGCCTTCCGCAGGGCTGACTTGTCCGTGGCGGCGGGCGTGTCGACGTGGGCGAAGGTGATCCGCCCCAGGTTCGCGACGTACGGGTGCGAGGAGTCCGCAGTCGTGGTCAGCCGCAGGTGGACGGTGTGCGTGCCGGTGATCGCCTTGGGCAGCGTCAGGCTCGTCGTTCCTCCTGACGACCACGCGGCTCCCGTCACCGGCAGCGGCACGGTCGCGTACGGCGTGCCGGGGCCTGCCGCGTCGAAGGAGTCCAGGTAGAGATGGACGGCGGAACCGGTGCCGCAGCGGGCCGAGTTGTTGACGTAGGTGATCGTGACGGTGCTCTTCGGGGAGCTGCCGAAGTCGATGTCCCCGTAGTCGAGCCAGGCGCCGTTGTAGGTGCCGCCGAGGTCGGTGGCGGAGCCCGCGCCGGTCCAGCCGACCGGCTCGCTCTTGAGGCCGCCGCCGCTGTGGGAGCGGAACGCGGTGGCGTCGAAGCCCACAGGGGCGTCGGCGTCCTGAGCCAGCGTCAGCGAGTAGACATTGCCGACGTAGGGCTGGGCCGAGGTCTGCGTGCCGGAGACGAAGTCCGCGTACACGTCCTGGACGCCGGTGAAGTCCGCCGGGTCGAGCCGCACGGTCGTGGTGGCGACGGTTCCCCAGCCGGAGCCGGTGTAGTCGAGGGGGATGTCGACCTTCTTCGGGCCGTCCTTGGCACCGAGGTGCAGTTCGATGTGCGAGTCCGACGCCGCCCGCGACTGGGGCTTGTCATAGCTGACGGTGACGGTGTCGGCGCCGCCCTGGAGGTTCGTGTCCTGCCACTCGGCCCACGCGCCGTTCGTCACGTTCTCAAAGATGCCGTTGCCGAGGCTGAGCGGGAGCGAACCGCCGCCGGTCGTGGTGCTGTTCACCGCGGTCAGCGTGGCGAGCGTGGTCGAGGGCGACGACGACACCTCGTTCGGCGAGAACTGGTAGCGGTCGAAGTTCGACACCCACTGCTGGCCGGACGGGGCGTGGAAGACGAACGTCGCGCTCTTCGCGCCGAGCAGGGCGTCCGGGTCGGTGACGGCCGCCTGCACCGTGGTGTAGTACTGCCAGCCGCCGGTTCCGGGGAGTGAGACGGTGGCCACGACCGGGCCGTCGGCGGCGCCGGCGTGGATGTCGACGCTGCTCGGCTTCGCGTTCGTGGCCTGCGAGTTGGCGTAGCGGACCGAGACGCTGCGCGGGGCGACGCCACCGAAGTCCAGCTTGGCGAACCGCTCCCACGCACCCTCGGTGACACCGCCGAGGTCGCCGTCCGAGTAGTAAGCCTCGCTCACGAGGCTCGGGCCCTCCTTCTCGTCGGGGGCCTCGGCCTGCAGGACGGCGAAGCCGCCCTCGTCGATGGTGAGCGCGTCGACGGCGGTCCCCAGCGCGTCGTGCGCGGCCATGATCGTGCCGGTCGCGGAGGCGGTGTCCGCGAGGACGGTCCGCGCGCGTTCGAGCGCCGAGCGGAACAGACTCCAGGAGCCGTCGGAGTAGTTGCCGCTGCGCACCAGGGACGCCTGGTCGACGAGCGCGCCGAGGGCCTTGCGGTGCACCGCGGCGGCGGAGACCAGCAGCGGGTCGGTCACGGATATCCCGGTGCCGCTCACGGTCGAGGCCGGCACTCCGTGGGCGAAGGCCGCGTCGCGGAAGGTGATGCCGAAGCGTGCGTCGACCTTCGTGGTGCCGCTGAGCGACAGGGTCGCCGTGCGCGAGCCGCTGACCCGGAGGTCCGCCGTGACTCCGTCCGGCAGGCCGGTCATGCTCGCCGCGCCGGTCCTGGTCAGGCTGGTGCCCTTGCGGGCGGCGAAGGACGCCGGTCCGGACAGCGTGAGCTTGACGCCGCCGTCGACGGTGCCGTCCGCGGCCGTGTCGACAGTGCCCGGGCGGGCGGAGACGACGGTGCCGCCGTTGCCCGTGCCCGTGCCGCCGTCACCCGTGTCGCCCGAGTCGGTGTCCAGCGAGTACGCGGGCTCGGTGTGGGCGCCCCACTGGGAGGGCTTGGAGCCCATGGTGAAGTCCAGCGTGCCGCCGGAGACGATCTGGGAGTAGTCGAGCCACGTGTTGTTGAACCGCTTGCCGTTGAGGGTCGCGTTCCGCACGTAGTAGTTGCTCGGCGAGACGCCGTCGGCCTTCACCGTGAACCGGGAGCCGTTGGCGTAGGTGATCGTCGTGGAGTCGAAGAAGGGGCTGCCGATCTGGAACTGGCTGGAGCCGGCGGTCACCGGGAACAGGCCGAGGGCGGCGCCGACGAACATGGTCGACATGGTGCCGGCGTCGTTGTCCATGGTCGGCAGGAAGCCGTTCGGGGAGAGCCTGTAGACCTGGGTCCTGACCGGCGGGGTGAACTGGCCGCCGGAGCTCGGGGCCTCGTTCGTGGAGCCGGTCGCGATGTAGCGGTTCCAGGTCGTGCCGGTGTAGATGGCCCGCACCCACTTCTGCGTCAGGCTCGGCTCGCCGACGTAGTTGAAGAGGTAGGGGGCTTGGAGGTCGATCTCGTTGGCGTTGGAGTGCAGCATGGTCGAGCCGTCGTCGGCGCCGGAGTCCTCGCCGAACATGTGCTCGACGGCGGCCTTGCCGGCCTTGTCGCCGCCCATGGCCTTGATGAGGCCGCCCATGTCGTAGGCGTCGTACCAGTGGTACTGCCAGAGCGTGCCCTGGTAGAGGCCGGCCGCCTCGAACTTCTCGTAGTCGGCGCTCTGCCAGTCGCCGCCCGTGGCCCGCGGGGTGAGCAGACCGACCTCGGTGCCGTCGGCCGCCTTCCAGGCACCGGACTTCACGAGGTTGTCGATCGCCATGGTCGACTGGGTGCGCAGCTTCTTCGCGTCGGCCTTCTTGCCGAGCGCGTCGGCGATGACGGACAGCGCCCACTGGTCGTAGCCGCGCTGGACGGTCGTACCGGGATCACCCGAGACGTACCCCTGCCGCAGCTGCGCGCCCGTGTAGTAACCGGTGTACGACAGCAGCGCCGGGTACGCCTCGTCGAGCCGGTCGAAGTTCTTGTAGCCCTTCGACAGCGCGTCGGCGACCACCACGGCCGAGCGCTCCCAGCGCACGGTCGGCACCGAGTGGGTGAGGCTGCCTAGGCTCTTGCCCGAGGTGTGCGCGTCGGCGAAGAGCTCGACGAGCGACTGCACCAGGTCCCGGTAGGTGGCCGGGTCGATGTAGGCCTCGACGGAGTACTTGCGGAAGTCGTCCCAGGTGGACCAGCCGTCGTAGTAGGTGAAGCCGTTCGCCTGGTGCACCGCTCCGTCCACGCCGCGGTACGTCCCGCTGGTGCTGGTGGCGTTCACCGGCAACGCGTACATGCGGTACAGGTGCGTGTAGAACTCCTTGGTGAGCGTCGACCCGGGGTCGGACGTCGCGGAGGCCTTCACGGCGACGGCGCCGAGGGTGCTGTTCCAGTCCGCCGTCGTCCGTGCCCGGGCCTGGTCGAAGGTCAGACCGCCCACCTCGTCGCGCTGGTCGGTCGCGGCCTGGTCGGCGCTGATCGGTGACAGCGTGATGCGCAGTTCGACGTCGTTCCCGGCGGATTTGTCGAAGCCGAGCACGGCGCCCGTGTCGGACCCGTCCTGGGTGGTCGCGTCGCTCAGTCTGCCGTCGTTGCCCCAGCTCTTCAGGGAGGTCACGGGGACGTTGGTGGTGGCGTCGTAGTACAGCTTGTACGAGGCGCCGTTGAACGACCCGGCGATGAGCCCGGTGATCGAGGTGGTGCCGTCCGGGAGCGTCGTCGCCTTCATCGTCGCGCGGGTGCGGCTGGTGAAGTTGTTCGCGAGGTCCAGGACGAGTTCGGGGTTCGACCCGGCCGGGAAGCTGTAGCGTTCGAGCGCCGTGCGCGTCGTCGCGGTCATCTGCGCGTCGATGGTCCCGGAGTCCTGCGTCACCGACGACCCGGTCCCGGAGACCGCCCCGAGACCCACCTGGTAGTAGCCGGGCGTCGCGGTCTCGTCGTCGTGGCGGTAGGCGTGGGCGTACGTGCTCGGGGCAGGACGCCCGTCGTACTGCACGGAGGTCGGCACGACGAGCAGGTCGCCGCCGCCTCCCGAGCCGCCGACGCCGTCGAGGTTCGTCGCGGTGAACCCGGCGATGTGGTCCTCGTCGTGGTCGTACCCGGTGTGGTTGCGGTTCGGCGTGGTCAGCGGGTTGACCTTGGCCAGGCTGTGGGGTGCCTCGGCGCCCGGCAGGTCGTTGCCGTCGTCGGCGGCCGTCGACACGAACGGGTCGACGAGCTTCGTGTAGTCAGTGCCGCCGGATGTCCCCGCGGCCCCCGCGGACTTGGTCACGACCGGCGTGGCCGCGGCCGTACCGCCGCCCGCCAGCGCGGCGAGACCGAGCGCCCCGGCGAGGAGGACCGCGATCGTGGCGCGCGGTCGCCGGCGATGTCGACGGGCGGTTCTCGAAGGCAGCATGCGGGGCAAGGGGGCATCGGGTCTGACAGGCACGGAACCTCTCCAACGTCGCGATACACGGCACGACCGGGCCCGTCGGGGACAACGTTGTCAGCCCGGACGGCACCCGGAACGTGCGGACTGGGGGCCAGAAGGCAGTGGACGCACGGGATCGCACCCGCCGCGTGCACGGCCGCCCGCCATCTGACACGGGGAAAGCATGCAACGGGGAAACAGGATTCGTACGGGAGATGCGCACGCGGGCCGACCCGCGAAGGTCTCGCACCGGTTCCGCCGTCGGGCGCGCCGGACGGACATCACGTGACGTGCTCTCCGGCGAAGTGGGGAAGCGGGGAAGCGGGCCCGCTGTTCCGTCGCCCAGGGGACGGGGGACGGGGGGAGACCGAGGGACGGGGCGCCGCCGGCCGGTCCCGTTGCGGGCCGGCGACGCAGAGGCCCTTCGTGTCCGTTCCCGCGAACGCCCCGGCAGGCCGACGGTGTTCGAGTCCGTCGACCACGGAACCGCAACGCCGTCGGACGTCCTCCGCGCGACGGCAGGGCCCGTCGGCCCGCCACCGGGGGGCTCACCCGCGGTGGTACTCCGCGACGGCCACGTGACCGGACCGCAGGGACGACCGCCGCTGCGCCGGGCTGCCCAAGGTGTGTGCGAGCGTGAGGAGATCGTCGTCCGACACCACCCGCAGGCCGTACTCCGCCAGCAGCGCGGCCAGGTGCCGCGGCCGCCACAGTGAGCGCCACGGCTCGCCCGAGGTCATGGAACTGCCGAGCGCGCGTGCCAGCAGCCGGCCCATGGACGCCCGCGCCGACGGCGCCTGGTAGTTGACGACGAGCACGCTGTCCGGGGCCGACCGGGCGGCGAGCGCGGCGACCGTCGCCCGGACCTCGTCGCGCGTGAGGTAGGGCACGACGCCCTCCCACAGCCATGTCGTCGGCGCCGACGGGTCGTGCCCGGCCGCGTCCAGGGCCGCGCCGAGATCATCGACCGCGAGATCGACCGGCGTGAACCGTGCGGAACGGGCGGCGGCCGGCAACTCGGGGATGTCGGCGAGGCGGGCGCGCTTGTCCTGCTGGGAGGCCGGATGGTCGACCTCCCACACATCCGTCCGGGCCAGCTCGGGCAGCCGCCACGCGCGGGTGTCAAGACCGGCGCCGAGGATCACGAGCTGACCGGTCGGACGGGCGCGCAGCGCCTCGTCGATCGCGACCGTCCGCGGTACGACCACATCGGCACAGGCCCGCACACCCTCGTACGCGACGCGCGCCTGCCAGCCCTCCGGCACCGTGCCCGCGCGCACCTCGTCCACGGGCGCGCGCTCCTCGACGCGCAGCAGCCGTACCGCCACCGGATCCGCGAACCGGCCCACGGCCATCTTCCCGTCCGCCACCGCCCGTCCCTGGCAGACCAGGACCGCCGTCCGGCTCGCCGCACGCTCGCTCTCGCTCATGGAGCCGTATTCAACACGACTCCCACCGCCCCGGGCGGCGGAGGGCGAAGTCGCCGCCCGGCGGGGCGAGTACGGCACCGTGGCGCTCCGCGGCCTGCGAGCCCGTCGTCCGGCGGCATCTCGGCGACGGCCCGCGCGAAGCCCCTCGTCCGCATCGGGTCGCCCGGGCGGGATCAGGGGCACGCGGTGACCGTGTCGTCCGCGCACGCCGCGCCTCACCCGCGCCCGTTACCGATCCGTTTCGCAGGTTAATTTCCGCGTCCGAAGGGTTGGCTGGAAGTCGTCATCTGGTTATCGTTCACGCACTTCACTCAATCGTTCCGCCGAACGAATAGCGAGAGAGACGGTCGGTACATGTCCGACATCCACCTGCCGGGGCGCCGCTCGGTGCTCGCCGCGGGCGCGGCCGGCGCGGCCTCGCTCGGCGCGTCCTGGCTGCTCACCGGCTGTACGGGGGCAGCCGCCGCCCCCGACCTGACGGCTGCCGCCCTGAAGGGCACCCCCGACGCCGGCGGCACCCTGCGCATCGCGCGCCCCCCGGCCTCCGACGCCGAGACCCTCGATCCCGCCAGTTCCCTGTCGGCGTACGAGTACCTCGGCGCCCTCTACAACCGGCTGGTCCGCGTCGGCGCGGACGGCGAACTCGCCCCCGACCTCGCCGAGTCATGGGAGTCCGACACCAAGGCCCGTACCTGGACCTTCCGGCTGCGCAAGGGCGTCACCTTCCACGACGGACGCGCCTTCACCTCCGCCGACGCCGCGTACACGCTGCGGCACATCCTCGCCAAGGCGACCGCCTCACCCCAGGCCGCCGTTCTCGCCCCGCTCGTCGACCCCGGCACCCTGCGCACCCCCGACGCCCACACCCTCGTCGTCCCGCTGAAGACCCCGAACGCCGAGTTCCCCAGCCTGCTGACGCACTACAACTGCTATGTCGTCCCGGACGGCAGCGCCAAGGGCATCGGCCGCACCGGCATCGGCACCGGTCCCTTCAAGCTGGAGTCCTTCGCCCCCGCGGGTCCCGGCCGGGTCACCGCGAACAAGGACCACTGGGCCGGCCGCCCGGTCCTCGACGCGATCTCCTTCTACTCGGTCGCCGACATGTCCGCCCGCTCCAACGCCCTGCTCGCCGGCCAGGTGGACCTGCTGTCCCAGACCAACCTCGACTTCGCCACCGCCCGGGTGGTCGCCGCCTCCGACCGGGCCACCATCGCCCGGGTGAAGGACGCGCAGTGGTACGTGCTGCCGATGCTCACCACCGAGAAGCCCTTCACCGACGTACGGGTCCGGCAGGCGATGAAGCTCGCCTACGACCCGGAGCACGTCGTGAAGGTCGCCCTCCAGGGCGCGGGCAGCGCCGGCTGGGACAACCCCGTGCCGCCCACCGACCCCGCCCACATCCCCGCGCACCCCGCGCACGACCCCGAGCGGGCCCGCCACCTCCTCGAGCAGGCCGGGCACGACGGCCTGACCGTCGACCTCTACACCTCCTCCTACGACCCGCTGTTCACGCCGATGGCCCTCGCCTACCAGGACTCCGCCAGGCGCGCCGGCATCCGGGTCCGGGTCAGGACGGCCGCCGCGGACTCCTACTACACGCAGATCTGGATGAAGAAGCCGCTGATGGCGACCTACTGGTTCACCGGGCGGCCCGTCGACCAGCTCTTCACCCAGATCTTCCGCAGCGGCTCCTCCTACAACGAGACCGCCTGGTCCGACAAGGAGTTCGACGCCGTCCTGGACCGGGCCCGCGCCGAGACCGACGACACCGAGCGCCGTGAACTGTACGGCGAGGCGCAGCGGCTGGTGATCGAGCGGGGCGGGGCGATGACCCCGATGTTCGCCGACCGGCTGGTCGGCATCTCCCGCAAGGTCCGCGGCTACGCCGAGCACGGCTTCGAGTTCGACTACCTCAACATCGGCGTGAAGGGGGCCTGAGCATGCTGTCGTTCATCCTGCGCCGGCTGGCCTCGGCCGTCGGTACGCTGTTTCTCTCCTCGGTCCTCGTCTTCCTCGCCGTCCAGGCGCTGCCCGGCGACGTGGCCACCCAGATCCTCGGCAAGGACGCCACCCCGGACGCCGTGGCCGCCCTCCGCGACCAGCTGGGCCTGGACCGGCCCGCCTGGGAGCGCTACCTCGACTGGGTCGGGGGTGCCCTGCACGGCGACTTCGGTACCTCGCTCGTCTCCGGGAAGGGCGTCGGCGGCGAAGTCGCCCAGTACCTCGGCAACTCCGCGCTCATCGCCCTCGTCACGATCCTGTTCGCGGTGACCGGCTCTCTCGTCCTGGGCGTCCTGGCCGGCCTGTACCGGGACCGCTGGCCCGACCACCTCATCTCCACCGTCAGCCTGGTCGGCATGAGCGTCCCCGAGTTCGTGGTCGCCACCGTGCTGGTGCTGTGCTTCTCCGTCGCGCTGCCCTGGTTCCCCGCGGTCGTCCTCTACGGCCCCGAGGCGAGCGTCGGCCGGCTCCTGCCCGCCGTGTGGCTGCCCGCGCTCGCGCTCGCCGTCGTCATGGCCGCCTACATCGTGCGGATGGCCCGTACCTCCGTCATCGACGTGCTGGCCGGCGAGTACGTCACCACCGCCCGGCTCAAGGGCCTGTCCACCTGGCGGGTCGTCACCCGGCACGCCCTGCCCAGCGCGCTGCTGCCCACCCTGCACGTGATCGCCCTCAACGTCGCCTGGCTCGCCGGTGGGGTCGCGGTCGTGGAGAACGTCTTCAACTACCCCGGCATCGGAAAGCTGATGCTCTCCTCGGTGCAGAACCGCGACCTGCCCGTCATCCAGGCCATCGCCCTCGTCAGCGCCGTGATCTACGTCGTCTGCAACCTCGCCGCCGACCTCGGCGCCATGGCCCTCAACCCCAGGCTCCGCACCCGAGGGAGGACCCGATGACCGCGCTCGACACCACCCCGGCCGCCCCGGCCACCGCTCCGGCGGCCCCGCACGCCGCCGCCCGCGCCTGGCGAAGCCTGCGCTCCTCGCGCACCGCCCTGGTGGGCCTGGCCGTCGTCGCCGTGCACATCCTGGTCGCGCTGCTCGCCCCGCTCCTCACCTCCTACGACCCGATCGCCAACGACGCCTCGCACGCCCTGCTCGGCCCCAGCTGGGCGCACTGGGCGGGCACCGACCAGTACGGCCGGGACGTCTTCGCCCGGGTGCTGTTCGGCGGCCGGTACGCGCTCGGCGTCTCCGTCGCCGCCACCCTGATCACCGTCGCCCTCGGCACGGTGATCGGCTGCGCGGCCGCCCTGCGCGGCGGCTGGTTCGACGACCTGCTCGGCCGGGTCCTCGACGCGATCCTGTCCGTGCCGTCGATCCTCGCCCTGCTCGTCGTCGTCACCGCGCTCGGCACCGGGCCCGCCGTGATCGTCCTCGCCGTCGCCGTCGTCTACGTCCCCCAGGTCGTCCGCGTGGTGCGCGGCGCCGCGCTGGCCGTCGTCCCGATGGACTACGTCACCGCCGCCCGCGCCCGCGGCGAGAGCACCTGGGCGATCCTGCGCCGCGAGGTCCTGCCGAACATCACCGACGTGGTCTGCGTGGAGTTCGCGATGCGCGCCTCCTGGGTGGTGCTGCTGATCTCCTCGCTGTCCTTCCTCGGCTTCGGCGCCGACCCGCCGACCCCCGACTGGGGGTTGATGGTCGCCGAGAACCGCACCGCCATCACCGTCGTCCCGATGGCGAGCCTCGCACCGATCATCGCCCTGGCCACCCTCGTGGTCGGGCTCAACCTCGCGGCCGACGGCCTGTCCAAGGCGTGGGGCGTGGACCGGATCAGGGAGGGTTCCTGATGACCTCTGTCGTCTCCACCGACCCCACCACCTCTGTCGTCTCCGTCGACTCCCTCTCCGTCGCCTACCGTTCGGGCGGCCGCGACGTCCCGGTCGTGCACGAGGTGTCCCTCGAGGTGGCGCCGGGCCGGACACTCGCCCTCGTCGGCGAGTCCGGCAGCGGCAAGTCCACGGTCGCCGCCACCCTCCTCGGCCATCTGCGGCACGGCTCCCGGATCACCGGCGGCAGCGTCCACGTCGACGGACAGGACGTGTTCGCGCTGCCCGCACCGCGGTTGCGGCGGCTGCGCGGCGGGACCGTCGCCATGGTCGCCCAGAACGCCGGGCAGGCGCTGACCCCGACCATGCGGATCGGGCGGCAGATCGAGGAGGCCGGTGGCCACATACCGGTCGTCGACCTGCTCGAACAGGTCCGGCTGCCCCGCCCCGCCGAACTCGCCCGCCGCTACCCGCACGAACTGTCCGGCGGCCAGCAGCAGCGCGTCGCCATCGCCATGGCCGTCGCCGCCCGCCCCAAGGTCCTGGTCCTCGACGAGCCGACCACCGGCCTGGACGTCATCACCCAGCGCAGCGTCCTGGAGCTGATCGCCGCCCTTCGCGACGAACTCGGCCTGGCCGCCGTCCTGGTGAGCCACGACCTCGGCGTCGTCGCCCACCTGGCCGACGACGTGTGCGTCCTCAACACCGGCCGGGTGGTGGAGTCGGCGGCCACCCGGCGGCTGTTCGCCGCGCCCCAGGACCCGTACACGAAGCGGCTGCTGGCGAGCGTGCCGCGGCTGGACGACGCCGGTCTCGCGGTCGTGGACGAGGCGGGGGAACGGACGGTCCGCGCCAAGTCCGCGGTCCCGGACGGCTCACCGGTCGCGGTCGCCGCGAGCGACGTCACCATCGACTACGGCAGCACCCGCGCCGTGCACGGGGTCTCCTTCGACGTCCGCCGCGGCGAAGTCCTCGCCCTCGTCGGCGAGTCGGGCAGCGGCAAGTCCACCCTGGCCTGGACCCTGGCGGGCCTGCGCACCCCCTCCGGCGGCACCATGACCCACGAGGCCGGGGACCTGGCCCGCCCCGCGCCCCAGCGGCCGCTGTCGCTGCGACGCCGGGTGCAGCTGGTCTTCCAGAACGCGGACACCTCCCTCAACCCCCGCCGCTCCGTCGGCGACGCCGTGCGCCGCCCGCTGCGCCTCTTCGGCACCGCGACCGGCCGCACCGAGACCGCCGAACAGGCCTGCCGGCTCATCGCCGACGTACGCCTCGACCCGGCCCTGGCCGACCGGCTGCCCGCCCAGCTCTCCGGCGGACAGCGCCAGCGCATCGGCATCGCACGGGCGTTGGCCGGAGAACCGGACGTCCTGATCGCCGACGAGATCACCACCGCCCTGGACGTCTCCGTCCAGGCCGAGGTGCTGCGCCTCCTCGACGACCTGCGCCGCGAACGCGACCTGGCCTGCCTGTTCATCAGCCACGACCTCGCCGTGGTGCGCGGCATCGCCGACCGCGTCGTCGTACTGCGGCACGGAGTCGTCGTCGAGGAAGGCCCCACCGAAGCCGTCTTCGACGCGCCCGGCCACCCCTACACCCGCCGGCTGATGGCGGCCGCCCTCGAACCCGACCCCGACGCACCGCCCCTGACCGACGACGCCCCCGACTGGGCGGACGCCGCCGAGCCGGACGAGACCTGGACGGACCTCGGCGACGGCCATCGGGTCCGCCGCTGGCAGCCCGTCAACGCCCCTGTGGCCGAAGGAGTTTCGTGAAGTACCGCGACCAGTTCGAGCGCCAGGTCGTCCGCGAGGACGTCTGGATCCCCACCAGGGACGGCGCGACCCGGCTGCACGCGCGCATCTGGCGGCCCGCGGACGCCGGGTCCGACCCGGTGCCCGCGCTGCTCGAATACCTCCCGTACCGCAAGAGCGACTGGACCGCGCCCCGCGACGCCCAGCGCCACCCCTGGTACGCAGGCCACGGCTACGCCTCCGTACGGGTCGACATCCGAGGCCACGGCGACAGCGAGGGCACCCCCGGCGACGAGTACGACGCCCAGGAACTCGCGGACGGCGTCGACGTCGTCAACTGGCTTGCTGCGCAGCCCTGGTGCACCGGCAAGGTCGGCATGTTCGGCATCTCCTGGGGCGGCTTCAACGCCCTTCAGATAGCGGCTCTCGCCCCCGAGCCGCTCAAGGCGGTCGTCACCGTCTGCTCCACCGACGACCGCTACGACAACGACGTCCACTACACCGGCGGCGCCGTCCTCGGCATCGACATGCTCGCCTGGGCCGGCACCATGCTCGCCTTCGCCTCCCGCCCCCCGGACCCGGCGAGCGTCGGCACCGACCGCTGGCTGCCCATGTGGCGCGAACGCCTCGACACTCTCCAGCCCTTCCTGCACACCTGGCTCGACCACCAGGAGCGTGACGCCTACTGGCGGCACGGCAGCGTCTGCGAGGACTACACCGCCATCGACGCCGCCGTCCTCGCGGTCGGCGGCTGGCACGACCCCTACCGCGACACCGTGCTGCGCCTGGTCGAGCACCTCCCGGCCGACCGGGTGCGCGGCCTGATCGGCCCCTGGTCCCACCAGTACCCGGACCGCGGGCTGCCGCCGGGCCCGGCGATCGGTTTCCTCCAGGAGACCCTGCGCTGGTGGGACCAGCACCTCAAGGACACCGACACGGGGGTACTGCGCGAACCGCTGCTGCGCGCCTGGATCAACGACCCGGTTCCGCCCGCCACTTCGTACGACGTGCTGCCGGGCCGCTGGGTGGGTGAGACCGACTGGCCCTCCCCGCAGGTGACATGGAGCGAGCGCGCCCTCGCTCCCGACTCCCGTACCCCGGTCCTGGTCCGTTCCCCAGTCCACACCGGCCTGGACGCCGGCCGGTTCTTCCCCTTCGGCAACGCGAGCGACCTGCCGCCCGACCAGCGCGAGGAGGACGGCCGTTCGGTGTGCTTCGACTCCGAACCCCTCGCCGAGCGCGTCGAGATCCTCGGCCGGCCGCGCGTCGGGCTGCGCCTGGACAGTGCCACCCCACGCGCCCACGTCATCGTC
This sequence comes from Streptomyces sp. NPDC007157, assembly GCF_040634235.1. Taxonomy (NCBI): domain Bacteria; kingdom Bacillati; phylum Actinomycetota; class Actinomycetes; order Kitasatosporales; family Streptomycetaceae; genus Streptomyces; species Streptomyces sp. NPDC007157. The sequence goes on along the minus strand of NZ_JBEYFE010000003.1, from coordinate 59,870 downwards.
CGGCTGTGCGACGTGGCTCCCGACGGCTCCTCGACCCTGGTCACCCGCGGGGTGCTCAACCTGCTGAGCAGGCACGGCCGCGACAAGGCGGTCGAGTGGACCCCGGGGACCTACGAGGACGTCGAGGTCGAACTCACCGGTATCGGCTACGCCTTCCCGCCCGGCCACCGGGTCCGGGTCGCCGTCTCCGACGCGTACTGGCCGTGGGTGTGGCCGCACGGTGAGCGCGGCGAGCTGCGGGTCGTCCCCGCCGACAGCGCCGTACACCTGCCCGTGCGGGCGGCCGCCGAGGAACCGCCGATCGTCTTCGAGGAGCCGGAACAGGCGCCGGCGCTGCCGGTCACCTACGACCGGCCCGCCGAGCCGCGGCCCGAACGGCTCGTCACGCACGACGTGGCGGCCGGGGAGTGGACCCTGGAGGTCGACCCCAACTACGGCGGATCACGGACGTATCCCGACGGGCTCCGCTACGAGGAGAGCGCACGCGAGACGTACCGTATCCGCGCCGCCGACCCGCTCTCCGCGAGTGCCGTGTCCCAGTGGCGGATCCGGCTGCGGCGCGGTGACGACTACGACGCTGAGATCATGACGCGTACGGAGCTGCGGGCCACGGCCGCGGACTTCGTCATGGACAGCCGTATCGAGGCACGGGCGAACGGAGAGACAGTGGCCAAGCGCTCCTGGCACCACACCAGCGCGAGGACGTCGGGATGACCGCCGCCAAGCCGCAGCGCGCCGCGAAGACCCCGCGCCGTGCCGTCGCCGCCGCCGACCGCACCCGCCAGCCCACCGAGGTCCGCCGCCGGCTGATCGTCGAGGCGGCCGTCCCGCTGATCGCGGAGCGCGGCTACGCCTCGGTGGGCGTCCGGGACGTGGCGGCCGCCGCCGGGGTCTCCGTCGGGACGGTCACCTATCACTTCGGCAGCGTCCAGGAGATCCTGTCCGAGGCCATGGTCCTGCACATCGAGCGCTACTACGCGGCGCTCAGCGAGGCCGCCGAGCAGGCGGACAGCGGTGCCGAGGCGCTACGGCTCCTCGTCGACGCCCTCTTCACCGAGGACACCGACCGGCACTGGCGAATGTGGTTCGACTACTGGAACGCCGGCGACCCGGACACCGACGAGACGTTCACCCGCGGCCAGGCCCAGCGCTACGAAGCGTGGCACCTGCAGATCCGTGCCCTGGTCGAACGGGGCGTCGCGGACGGGGAGTTCGCCGCCGACGACCTCGACGGGTTCACCGTCCGCTTCGCCGCCCTCGCCGACGGCCTCGCCCTCCAGCGGCTGCGCCAGACGCCGCCGCTCAGCACCCAGGACGCCCGCCGGCACCTGAACCGGCTGGTGGAGACCGAACTCGCCGTCCGCCCGGACCGCGACTGACGCGGACGGCCGGGTGGCCGGAGCCTGTCGAGGAGGGGCGCGGACGGCAGGCGCGCCGTGCAACGGACGCCGGTGCGAGACCGGGCGGACGGTGTCCGGGTGCGGCCGGTGGGAGCGGGGACGCCCCCTCCACCGGCGAGGGGACCTTCCTCGGCGGCCACTGCCCCAGCCGCGCCCGTACCCGTGACTCCGTGGCACCCCGACCCACGAAGTTCAATCCGGCGAGGTTCGGCCGGTCACTCTGCGCATCCACGCCGGGCGCACCCCGTGAGCCGGCGGCTCGGCGAGTGTCCGGTACGCCCGGGAGGTGCGACGCTGGGACGGCAGACATCCGCCGAGGGGACCCGGGAGGGCCCGATGGGACGTGATGTGCCGGCCCGGGTGTTCACACGGGAGGACCGGCGCCGGTACCGCGAGAAGATGCACACCAACCTCGACGTACTGGCGCAGATGCTGCGCGGGTCGGGCTTCGAGAGCGAGCGCCCCCAGGTCGGCATGGAGATCGAGCTCAACCTGGTGGACGACGACGGACTGCCGGCGATGCGGAACACCGAGGTGCTGCGGGCGATCGCCGACCCCGCCTGGTCGAGCGAGCTCGGCCGCTTCAACCTGGAGATCGACATCCCGCCCCGGGAGCTGACCTCCGGCGGCCCCGGCGCCTGGGAGCAGACGATCCGCGACGCCCTCAACCACGCCGAGGACCGCGCCGCGACGGTGGGCGCCCACCTGATCATGATCGGGATCCTGCCGACGCTGGGGGAGCCGGACGTGGGCGAGAAATCCCTGTCCGGCGACCCGCGCTACCGGCTGCTGAACGAGCAGATCTTCGCGGCGCGCGGCGAGGACCTGCGGATCCGGCTGGAGGGCGTGGACCGCCTTTCGATGTACGCCGACGCCATCACCCCCGAGGCCGCCTGCACCAGTACCCAGTTCCATCTGCAGGTGGCCCCCAAGGACTTCGCCGACTACTGGAACGCGGCCCAGGCGATCGCGGGCGTGCAGATCGCCCTCGCCGCCAACTCGCCCTTCCTCTTCGGCAGGGAACTGTGGCGCGAGACCCGAATCCCCCTGTTCGAGCAGGCCACCGACACCCGTCCCGAGGAGATCAAGGCTCAGGGGGTACGGCCGCGGGTGTGGTTCGGAGAGCGCTGGATCACCAGCGTCTTCGACCTGTTCGAGGAGAACGTGCGCTACTTCCCGGCGCTCCTGCCCCTGTGCGACGACGAGGACCCGCGGCAGGTCCTCGACGCCGACGGTGTGCCGCAGCTCGGGGAACTCACGTTGCACAACGGCACGATCTACCGCTGGAACCGCCCCGTCTACGCCGTCACCGAGAGCGGGCCGCACCTGCGCATCGAGAACCGCGTCCTGCCCGCCGGCCCCACCGTGGCCGACACCATCGCCAACGGCGCCTTCTACTACGGCATGACACGCGCCCTCGTGGACGAGGACCGTCCGGTGTGGTCCCGGATGTCCTTCGCGGTCGCCGAGGAGAACCTGCACGCGGCGGCCCGTGAGGGCATCGACGCCCGGCTGTACTGGCCGGGGGTGGGCGAGGTACCGGTGACCGAACTGGTGCTGAGACGCCTGCTGCCGCTGGCGCACCGGGGTCTGGAGCTGGCCGGCCTGGACGCCTCCTGGCGCGAGCCCATGCTGGGCATCATCGAGCAGCGCTGCGTGAACGCCCGCAACGGCGCCCTGTGGCAGGCGGAGACGGTCCACCACCTGGAGCGGACCGGCACCTGTGACCGCCGGGAGGCGCTGCGGCGGATGACCACCACGTACATGGACTACATGCACCTGAACGCGGCGGCACACACGTGGCCCGTGGAGTGAGCGCCGCAACGGGCTGAGAAGGCGGCCCGCAGTTCCCCGCACTCCGGGTTTCGATCGCGGCCGGGTTCGGGGCAGGTGCCGCGGATTCCTCTCCCGGCAAAGGCTCGGCCCGGTCGGCGGCGAGGGTGGGCACGGTCGCATGTTCCGGCGGCCGGCCCCTGCCGTCGACCCGGCCTCGGGGGAACGATCGGCGTCGTGTCAGGATGCCGGGTGACCGCTGTGTTCCCGGAGGCTTCCTGACGTGAGTGAGACCGAGGTGGCCGTCGCGCCGCACCCGCTGCTGCTGGCCGACGGCCGGCCCGCCGCCGACGCGTGGTCGCTGGACCCGGCGCTGACACACCTGAACCACGGCTCCTTCGGCGCCGTTCCGCTGGTGGCGCAGGAGCGGCAGGCGCAGCTGCGCGCCGAGATGGAGCGCGCGCCCGTGGTGTGGTTCCCGGAGCTGCCGGGACGGCTCGCCGCCACCCGCGTCGAGCTCGCCGAATTCCTGCGCGTCGACGCCGGTGACCTCGCCCTGGTGCCGAACGCCAGCGCCGGCGCCAGCGTGGTCTACAACGCCCTCGCCCGCCGCCGTGGCGGGGAGATCGTCGTCACCGACCACGGCTACGGGGCCGTCACCATGGGAGCGGAACGGCTGGCCCGCCGCTGGGGCGGCCGGGTGCGCACGGCGCGGGTACCGCTCGGCGCGGACGAGGACGAGGCGTACGAGGCCGTGGCCGCCGAGATCGGGGCGGCCACCGACCTGGTCGTGGTCGACCAGATCACCTCGGCGACCGCCCGGCGGCTGCCGGTGGAGCGGATCGGCGCGGAGGCACGCCGGCAGGGCGTACCGATGCTCGTGGACGGCGCCCACGCGCCCGGTCTGCTCGTCGCACCGCTCGACGGCGCGACGTACGACTTCTGGACCGGCAACCTCCACAAATGGGGCTGTGCCCCGCGTGGCACCGCGGCCCTGGTCGCCCGCGGGCCCCTGCGGGACCTGCTTCACCCGCTGATCGACTCGTGGGGCGCCGAGGATCCGTACCCCGACCGCTTCGACCAGCAGGGCACGCTCGACGCCACCTCCTACCTCGCCGCGCCCACCTCCCTCGACTTCGTCGAGCGCGCCTGGGGCTGGTCCGCCGCTCGGCGGTACATGGACGGGCTTGCGGACTACGCCGCCCACGTCGTCGGCGCCGCGTTCGCCCGGCTCACCGGTGACGACAGCCGGGCCGACGTCGGGATGCCCGTGCCGGGCATGCGTCTGGTGCGGCTGCCCGACGGCCTCGGGCGCAGCCGGATCGATGCCGACGCGCTGCGCGACCGAGTGGCCCGCGAACTCGACGTCGAGGCGGCCTTCACCAGTTTCGGCGGCATCGGCTACCTGCGTGTCTCCGCCCACGTCTACAACACCCCGGCCGACTACGAGTACTTCGCCGACAAGTGTGTGCCCGTACTCGGCAACTGGGCCCGGGAGCCGCACTGTTGAGCCAGCGGGTCAAGCGTCCCCGGCCCTTGACTCGGTAGACCCGCGGCCCCATCCTCGTCCGAGGTATTGCGCGGGTCATGACAAGCTCAAGGGTTCATCAACCGCGCCTTCCCGCCGACCGAGGGACGTGGGCAGTGACGCAGACTCGACGCTCGTACCGCAGACGCAGGAACGTCACTGTGCTGTCGTTGCTGCTCCTGGTGCTGGCCGTGGTCCTCGGGCCCACCCCGAGTTCGGCGGCCGGCAACGACTGGTGGACCCCGACCGCACGACCCGCCCCGGACGTCGGGATCGACGTCACCGGCGAACCCTTCACCGGCACCACCTCCACCGGCGAGGTGCGCGGGTTCGTCGACGCGCACAACCACCTGTTCGGCAACGAGGCCTTCGGTGGCAGGCTGATCTGCGGCAAGGTCTTCTCCGAGGCCGGAGTCGCCGACGCCCTGAAGGACTGCCCCGAGCACTACCCCGACGGCTCGCTCGCGCTCTTCGACTACATCACCCACGGCGGCGACGGCAAGCACGACCCGGTCGGCTGGCCGACGTTCAAGGACTGGCCGGCGTACGACTCGATGACCCATCAGGCCGACTACTACGCCTGGGTGGAGCGGGCCTGGCGCGGCGGACAGCGGGTGCTCGTCAACGACCTGGTCACCAACGGCATGATCTGCTCGATCTACCCCTTCAAGGACCGCGGTTGCGACGAGATGACGTCGATCCGGCTGCAGGCGAAGATGACGTACGACCTCCAGGCGTACATCGACAAGATGTACGGCGGCACCGGTAAGGGCTGGTTCCGCATCGTCACCGACAGCGCGCAGGCGCGTGCGGTCGTCGAACAGGGCAAACTGGCCGTCGTCCTGGGCGTGGAGACCTCCGAGCCCTTCGGCTGCAAGCAGATCCTCGACATCCCGCAGTGCGGCAAGGCGGACATCGACAAGGGGCTGGACGAGCTGTACGCGCTCGGTGTGCGCTCCATGTTCCTGTGCCACAAGTTCGACAACGCGCTGTGCGGCGTCCGCTTCGACTCGGGCGGCCTCGGAACGGCCATCAACGTCGGGCAGTTCCTGTCGACCGGCACCTTCTGGCAGACCGAGAAGTGCACCGGCCCACAGCACGACAACCCCATCGGCAACGCCTCGTCGCAGGCGGAGTCGGACCTGCCGGCGGGCGAGACCGTCCCGGCGTACGACGCGGACGCCCAGTGCAACAGACGCGGCCTCACCGAACTCGGCGAGTACGCCGTGCGCGGCATGATGAAACGCAAGATGATGCTGGAGATCGACCACATGGGCGTCAAGGCCGTCGGCCAGGCGCTGGACATCCTGGAGTCCGAGTCCTACCCCGGCGTGATCTCCTCGCACAGCTGGATGGACCTGAACTGGACCGAGCGCGTCTACTCCCTCGGCGGCTTCGTCGCCCAGTACATGCACGGCTCCGAGGGGTTCGTCGCGGAAGCGGCGCGGACCAAGGCGCTGCGCGACAAGTACGGCGTGGGCTACGGCTTCGGTACGGACTTCAACGGCATCGGCGACCACCCCGCCCCACGCGGCGCGGACGCCGCGAACAAGGTGACGTACCCCTTCAGAAGCGTCGACGGGGGCTCCGTCATCGACCGGCAGACCTCCGGTGAGCGCACCTTCGACATCAACACCGACGGCGCGGCCCACGTCGGCATGATCCCCGACTGGATCGAGGACATCCGGCAGGTCGGCGGCCAGGACGTGGTCGACGACCTGTTCCGGGGCGCCGAGTCCTACCTCGGCACCTGGAGAGCCACGGAACAGCACCAGGCCTCGGTGAACCTCGCCGAGGGGCGGCCGGCGAGCGCCGGTTCGTCCGAGTGGAACCCGTTCACCAGCTACCAGCCGGGCCGTGCCGCCGACGGCGACGACGCCACGCGCTGGGCCAGCGACTGGAGCGACGACCAGTGGTGGCAGGTCGACCTGGGCTCCACCCACCTGGTGTCCCGGGTGACGCTGGACTGGGAGCGCGCCTACGGCAGGTCGTACCGCATCGAGCTCTCCACCGACGGCACGAACTGGCGGACCGCCTGGTCCACGACCTCGGGCGACGGCGGCCTGGACACGGCCCGGTTCACCGGGACTCCGGCCCGCTACGTCCGTGTCCACGGCCTAGCCCGCGGCACCGACTGGGGATACTCGCTGTACGAGGTCGGGGTCCACAGCGCCTGAGGCGAGGGCCGCCGACCCGGTCCTCGACCTCGCCCTCCCCGCGCGGCCGGGGACCCGCGTCGATCGCCACCCTCCGCGCCGAGTCCGAAGCCACGGCTGCCAGGCGGACACCGTCATGACGGCCGGCGCCGACCCGGCCGTCGGCCCCCCCGGGTGCGTCGCCAGGAATGCAAGATCATGCAGGAGCCCATACCGTCGAAGGCAACGACCAGCAGGCCCCCACCGGCCGCCGGGCGGTCGACGGAGGCCCGTTCGACGCGGGCAGAGCCCCGGCGAGACTGCCAGGCCACTCAGGGAGACACGCATGAGTCGCGCCAAGCGCAGGACCCGTAACACCTCGCGCAAGCGGGCCACGCCCAGGCTCAACGACACCGTCCACACCACGACGCGGACCGAGTCCGCCGAGGGGTCGGAAACCGCGGCACACGGCAGGGACACCGATGAAGGAGCCGCCCCCATACTCGCGGAACTCCACGAGGGCCGAGTACCGCCGGCGGAGCACGAAAGCGCCCCCGATCACGGCGAATCCGCGACGACAACCGTCGCTCAGGACGAGCCGGCGCCCGACCGCCCCGCCGCGGACGAGCCCGCGCCACAGCCCGCCCCCGCACTCGGCCCCCTGCCCGACGGGCCTCTGCCCGACATGTCCCTGCCCGACGCGGCAGACCGCCTGACCTCGCCGACCCTGCGCGACACGCTCCCGCGACGCCCCGCACGGGGTCCTGCGCCTCGGCCACGGACGATGCGCATGCGCATAGCGGAGGCGGAACCCTGGTCCGTGACAGTGATGAGCTTCCTGCTCCTCGGCGGTCTCGGCATCCTCACCGTCGTCGCCTCGGTCGCCGCGTGGGGCCTGGCCGCGATCCTCGCGCCGGACGCGCTGCCCCGGCTGAGCACGTTCCTGACCATCACCTTCAGCGTCATCATCCTCGAGGTCGTCCTGGGCTCGTGCCTGGCGGCCCTGACCACCTTCCTGTACAACCTGACCGCTCCGTACAACGGCGGCCTCGAGATCTCCCTCACCGACGACCTCGGCCCCACCGAGGCGGGCGCCAACGCCCAGTTGGCCGTGGACCGGGCCAGTCTCCGCGCCCGCCGCTACCTCCGGGCGCACACCCCGGCCTGGCTCATCGGGGCGGTGCGGCGCCTGCCGGCCTGGTATGTCTCCCTCTGGGACAGAGCGGGCTCCCTGCGGGACAGGTACGCCTCCCGGCGGCGCGGGAAGCCGGCCGCGCCGAGCGACCACGCCGTCCCGGTCAGCCAGGATGCCGGCCAGGGGGATTGACGCACACGGTGTGATCAGCGGCGCGGCGGGTCCCGAGCGTCCTGGACCCGACCCCGACCTCGCTCACATTCGGCGGGAGTCGAGCGTCACGTCGGCGGCCGGGTGAGTTTGGCGGCCACGGCGTCGAGGACCCAGTCCAGGCCGGTCGCGAAGGATGTCTCGGCGTCCACGTCCGTGCCGTCGTACACGGCCTTGCTCAGCGCCGGGAAGCGGCCCGTGGCCAGCATTCTTGTCACATGCGGTCCGGAGGCGCGCTGCCAGTCGTGCTTGGACAGGCCCGTGGCGCGCTCGGCCCGCAGGTTCGCGATCTCGCGCCTGATCGCGCCGATGAAGTAGGCGCTGACGGTTTCCACGGCGCGCATGACGGTGTCGATGTCGGCGAGGCCGTCGAGGGCGGCCAGCTTGGCCTCGGTCACGGCGAGGCCGTTCGGACCCAGGGTCGGGCGGCCGCCGAGAAGGTCGGCCAGCCATTCGTGACGGAGCGCCGCCTGCCTGGTGCCCTGGGCGAGGGCACGCAACGCCTCCCGCCAGTCACCGGGTTGCTCCGCGGCGCGGATCTCGGCCTGGACCTCGTCCACCATGAGGTCGAAGAGCTCTTCCTTGGTCGAGATGTACCTGTACAGCCGCATCGGGCCGGAGTCCAGGCGGGCGGCGACCTTACGCAACGACACCGCCTCCAGCCCGCCCTCGTCGGCCAGCGCGATGGCGGCGGCGACGATCCGCTCCCGGTCGAGCGGCACGGGGCGAGTCGGCGGCTCGGGCCGGTCCCACACAGTCATGGGTACACCGTACCGTTGCGATGCGTCGGCCTGAAGAAATACAGTGTATCGACATGAGACATCGCATCGCAGTGGTCGGGAGCGGTCCTGCCGGCCTTACCTTCGCCCGCGTCCTGCACCGCCATGGCCACCCTGTCGATCTCCTCGAACGCGATCCCGCCCCTGACGCCCGCCCCCCGGGCGGCACGCTGGACCTGCACGAAGGGATGGGCCAGCGCGCGCTGGAGAAGGCGGGGCTGCTGGCCGAGTTCCAGGCGCTGTCCCGCCCCGAGGGGCAGGCCATGCGCATCCTGGACGCGGACGGGACCGTCCTGCGCGACTGGCGGCCCCGTCCGGATGACCGGGCCAATCCCGAGATCGACCGCAGGCAACTCCGCGACCTGTTGCTCGGGCCCCTGGACGTTCAGTGGGGCCGGGGCGTGACGAAGGTGGTCCCGGGGGGCCAGGACGGCGTGCTGGTCCACTTCGCGGACGGGCGACAGGAGACGTTCGACCTCGTGATCGGCGCGGACGGCGCCTGGTCCCGGGTCCGCCCGACGGTCTCGTCGGTGACGCCGCACTACACCGGCGTCACCACGGTCGAGACCTCCCTCGACGAGGTCGACACCCGCCACCCTGACCTCGCGCGTCTGATCGGCGACGGTTCCGTGGCTGTGTACGGCGTGAACCGAAAGCTCGTCGCCCAGCGCAACAGCGGCGGCCACGTCAAGGTGTACGCCCAGTTCCGCGCGCCGCTGGACTGGCACGCGAACCTGGACCTGGCCGACGTCGAGGCCGTGCGATCGAGCCTGCTGGCTCTCTTCGACGGCTGGGCCGCTCCCGTCCTCGAACTCCTCCGCCACGGCTCCGCTTTCGCCCACCGCCCCCTCTACGTCCTGCCCGTGTCCCACACCTGGACCCACGTCTCCGGAGTGACGCTACTGGGCGACGCCGCCCATCTGATGCCCCCATTGGGCGCGGGCGCGAACCTCGCGATGCTGGAAGGCGCCGAACTCGCCGAGTCCATCGGCACCGGCGCCGGAGATCTGGACGAGACCGTCCGCGCCTTCGAGGAGAAGATGTGGGCACGGGCCGGCAGATGGGCGAAGATCACCACGGCCGGTCTGGAACGCCTTGTGAGCGAGGACCCCGCCGAAGCCCTCGCCCTCTTCGACCAGGTCCAGCCGTCCTGACTGCCAAGTGCGAGAGCGGCAGCACCGACAGCTCGCCACTGCCACCTCGGACCCTGCTCAGGACCGCCCGCTCCAGAGGCGGACCGGCTCTAGGAGCCGCCCAGCGACACCACGGTGGCGTCCGTGGTGCCCTGCGGGGTCCTGAAGCTGACGGTGTCGCCGACACGGTGTCCCAGCAGTGCACGCCCGAGGGGGCTGTCCTCCGTCACCAGGTTCTCGTCCGCCGCGGAGGCGATCTCGCCGATCGCGATGTTCTGCACCGCGCCGTCGGCGAACCGCACGCTGACCGTGCTGCCGACACCGACCACGCCCGCGGGGGCCGGTTGGGCGACCGCCGCCTGGTGCAGCCGCAGCGTGATGGCCTCGATACGGGCGTCCAGGCGCCGCAGATCGTCGGCCCGCTGCAACTCGTCGGCCTCGTCCGCCTGGTCGCCCGGGGAATCGTCGCCGAGAAGCGTCGCGGCGACGTCCTGCCGCTCGGTGTGGAGATCGGCCAGCTGCTGTTCCAGCGCGCGACGACCCTCGGCGCTGATCGGTTCAGGGCCACCCATGTCCGCTCCTTCGGTGACGGCACGACTGAAGTCGGAGTTCGGACCACACGCGGTACCGATTTTACCGACTATGTCCGTAGCTGCGCTGCCGCCAGGTCTCCGGCCGCCGGGGTCAGCGGAGGAAGCCCTCGTAGTTGCGCTGCTGGAGCTGGCTCTCGATCTGCTTCACGGTCTCCAGACCGACACCCACGATGATCAGGATGCTGGTGCCGCCGAACGGGAAGTTCTGGCTCGCCCCGAACCCGACCAGCGCGATGGTCGGGACGAGGGCGATCACCCCCAGATACAGCGAACCCGGCCAGGTGATCCGGTTGAGCACGTACGACAGATACGTCGCGGTCGGCCGTCCGGCCCGGATGCCGGGGATGAAGCCGCCGTACTGCTTCATGTTGTCCGCGACGTCCTCCGGGTTGAAGGAGATGGAGACGTAGAAGAACGCGAAGAACACGATGAGCAGGAAGTACAGGGCGATGTAGATCGGGTGGTCGCCCTTGGTCAGGTTCTGGGTGATCCACCGTTTCCAGACGGAGTCCCCGCCCGAGAACTGTGCGACCAGGGCCGGGATGGACAGCAGCGAGGAGGCGAAGATGACCGGGATGACGCCCGCCTGGTTCACCTTCACCGGGATGTAGGTCGAGGTGCCGCCGTAGGACCGGCGGCCGATCATGCGCTTGGCGTACTGGACCGGGATCCGGCGCTGGGCCTGCTCGACGAAGACGACCAGGCCGACCATGGCGAGGCCGACGAGGATGACGGCACCGAACTCGATCCAGCCGCCGGCCAGGGTGCCCTGCTTCTTGATGGCCCACAGCGCGGACGGGAAGGAGGCGGCGATCGAGATGAACATCAGGATCGACATGCCGTTGCCGATGCCGCGGTCGGTGATCAGCTCGCCGAGCCACATGACGAGGGCGGTGCCGGAGGTCATGCAGATCACCATCGTGATGGTGGTGAAGATCGACCGGTTCGGGATGATGCTGGAGGCGACCGAGCAGCCGGAGAAGATGGCGCCGCTGCGGGCGGTGGCGACCAGGCCGGTGCCCTGCAGGACGGCGAGTGCCACCGTCAGGTAGCGGGTGTACTGGGTGATCTTCGTCGTGCCCGCCTGGCCCTCCTTCTTCATGGCTTCCAGACGCGGGATGACCACGGTCAGCAGCTGAAGGATGATGCTGGCGGTGATGTACGGCAGGATGCCGAGCGCGAAGATGGTGATCTGCAGCAGCGCGCCCCCGCTGAAGAGGTTGACCAGTCCGAACAGCCCCTGGTTGCCGGACGCCTCGCTCACACACGTCTGGACGGCTCTGTAGTTGACGCCGGGGATCGGGACATGGGTGCCGACCCGGTAGACCACGATCATGCCCAGCGTGAAGAGCAGCTTCTTGCGCAGGTCAGGCGTCTTGAAGGCATTGATGAACGCGGTGAGCACGGTGCCTCCTGCACCCCTTCGCGCGTGGGCCGTCGGGGTCGGCGATGACGGCAGCACATCGACACGGGAGCGAGGCATGCCGTCCGGAACGGTTCGGGCCACACATGAATGACTCCACACGCGTCGCCCGACACCTGTTCAACGGAATTTGCAACTTTTGGGCTCACGACACACTCACCCCCCGTGCTCAGGTACTCACCTCTCGAAGGAGGCGAAGGCAGTCTCCTGCCGCCACTGAACGGCGGCCTTCGCGCTGTCGGTGATGAGCCGGCGGCACTCCGCCGTCGGGGTACGGCCGCTGCCGGGCAACTGGCCGGCGCAGGCGGTCGCGGGGCGGTAGCCGTCACGGGTGGGGTTGCCCCGCCACAGGCTCCGGCCGGGGAGGAACGCGTACTCGAGGGAGGCGCGGGCCAGGTCCTTGAGTTCGGGGTAGGTCAGGCCGTAGGTCTGGGCGGCGTACTGGTACTCGTGGGTGATGTCGATCCGGGAGACGCCGGGGTCGTCGGTGGCCAGGACGACCGGTACGCCGTAGGAACGGTAGGTGTTGAAGGGGTGTTCGGCGCCGCGTACACCGAGGATCTGGGCGTTGCTGGTGAACGGCACCTCGACGGCGATCTGGCGGGCGGCCATCGTACGGGCCGTCTGCTGCCAGCCGTCCTCGTGGACCAGGTCGACGCCGTGTCCCACGCGCTCGGTGCCGGCGACGTTCACGGCTTCCGCGATGTGGAACTTCAGGTCCTGGGGCTTGACCAGGCCGGGCCACAACTCGCCCGCGTGCAGGGTGACATGGGCCTTGGGGTAGACGGTGCGCAGGTAGTTGAGCATGCGCATCTGCAGGCTGTAGCCGGCCAGCGAACTGTCCCAGTCCTCGGGCTGCACGAGGTTGACGGCGACGAACCGGGGGTCGCGTTCGGCGAGCCGCATGCCGAGGGCCAGTTGCGTGAAGACGCGCTCCGGCGCACTGCCGCGGTTGACCTGCGAGATCCAGCGCACGGTCAGCGCACAGCCGGGGCGGGGACGGCTGGTGCCGCAGCGGGCGGCCGTACGGAACTCGGCGTCACCGTCGTCGGCCTCCTTGCGCGCGTCGGCCACGACCTTGTCGAGCCTGCCGCCGGCCACCAGCTTGGCGTGCAGCGCGGCCAGGTCGGGGTCCCAGCCGACCTCGGCGGCCAATTGCCGGGCGCCGTCCGAGGCCGGGGTGATCATGGTCTCCAGGTAGAACTGGTTCTGCGCCGCGTCCGTGTCGGCGACCTGGGCGAGCAGCTTTCCGCGATGCCGCCAGGGCACCTCCCCGAACTTGTTGAACGTGTCGAAGAAATGGTCGTGACCGTTCTGGTCCGGCGGGAAGTCCTGCATCGACCAGGCGCGCACGATCGCCTCGTAGAAGTCGTGGTCGGTACGGGCATCGGAGGCCGGGCGGGTACCGGGGCCGCACGGCGGTACGACGGCGGTCAGGGTGGCCGTGTCGATACACAGCCCGTCCTCGGCGGCGAGCTCGATCAGGTACTCGGTCCTGACCGCCCCGGAGAGGTGGTTGTGCAGGTCGCCGCCCTTGGGCAGGTGCCGGAAGAAACCGCGCAGCAGCCTGGGGTCGTTGCGGATCGACTCCAGGTACGCGGCCGTACGGGCCTCCGCGGCCGTCCTCGGCCGGGGGGCGCCCGGTACGGCCTCCTCGTGCGCGGCCGCGGGCGGCGCGGCCGACAGGGACGCGAGGCAGAGCAGCGAGAGGGCGCCGAGTCCGGCGGAGAGCGCCGTGCGGCGTGAGGAGTGCGCGGCGCGGGGGCCGTGATAGGTCGTCACACTCAGATGATCATCAGGTCGGTCCGGCCGGACCCGGCTGCCGCGCGGTGGGCACGACGGAGTCACCCGCGCGGGCGCAGCGGCGACCGGCCGGACCGTGCCGTGGAGTCCGCACGAGCCGCACGCTCAGTCCGTCGCCGGCTTCGGCCGGCCGGCGCCCGCGTGCTCCGCCAGTGCCCGCTGCCGGGCGTAGTCGACGGCCGCCGCCAGTGTCTGGATGTCGTAGGCACCGTGGTGACGTCGGCCGTTGATGAAGAAGGTGGGCGTGCCGGAGACACTGCTGAGGTCCGCGGAGTCCACGTCCTCCGCCACCCGGGGGGCGCCGCGGTGCTGTTCCAGGTCCCGCCGGAACCGCTCCACGTCCAGCCCGAGTTCCCGTGCGTGACGCAGCAGGTCGCGCGCGCCGAGAGCGTCCTGCCGGTCCAGCAGCAGGTCGTGCATCTCCCAGAAGCTCCCCTGGCGGGCGGCGGCCTCCGAAGCCTCCGCCGCCAGTTGCGCGTTGGGGTGGACATCGGTCAGCGGCAGGTGCCTCCACACGTAGCGGACGTCCGTGTCACAGCCCAGCAACTCCCGAACCACCGCCTCGGCCTGGCCGCAGTACGGGCACTCGAAGTCGCCGTACTCCACCAGGGTGACCGCTGCCCGATCGGGTCCGCGGACACGGTCGTGGCGCGCGTCGACGGCGACCGCGAGATCGGTCAGCGGATCGGCGTTTCCCAGCAGCGCCCGGGCCCGGCGGGCGGCCGGCAGCAGGTTCATCACCCCGGTGACCGCCCAGCTCACCGCGAAGGCGCCGACCAGCGTGGCGAGGATGCCGATACGCGCCTGGTCCAGTTCCTCGCCCTCGAAGGCCAGTGAGGCGATCAGCAGCGACACCGTGAAGGCCGCTCCGGCGATCGCGCCGCCGACGGTGACCGAGCCCCAGCCGACGCCGGGCCGCAGCCTTCCGCCCGACAGCAGCCGGGCGGCCGCCATGGACCCGACGAGCCCGATCACCTTGCCCACCACACAGCCGCACACGATGCCCAGCGTGATCGGAGAGGTGAACGCCTCGGCCAGTTTCCCGCCGCTGAGTTCGATGCCGGCGTTGGCCAGCGCGAACAGCGGCACGATGCCGAAGCTCACCCATGGCAGGAACCTCTGTTCCAGCCGCTCGTTGGGGGAGATCGCCGCGGTCAGACCCTGTACGGCCGAGCGCTGCAACTCGGGTGTCGGCTGCTCCCGGAACAGCCTGAAGAGCCGACTGGCCTGCTCAAGGTCCTCGCGCGGCGCCGGGTAGGCGACGATCAGGGCGCCGACCGCCAGTCCGGTCACGACCGGGTCCACCCCGGCCTCGTGCAGCGCCACCCAGACGACCACCGACAGGACGGCGCAGTACCGTCCTTTGCGGACGCGTGCCAGCCGCAACAGCATGATGACCAGCAGCGTGCCCACGGCCACCAGCAGCGCGGGCAGGTGGATGTCGTCGCTGTAGAAGACCGCGATCACCAGGAGCGCGACCAGGTCGTCGACGACCGACACGGACAGGATGAACGCCCGCAGGGAAGCCGGCAGCCGCGACCCGAGAACGGCCAGGATGCCCAGTGCGAAAGCGGTGTCCGTCGACATCGCCGCACCCCAGCCGTGCAGGGAGTCCCGGCCCGCGTTGAACGCGCAGTAGATCAGCGCCGGAACGACCATGCTGCCCAGTCCGGCCACCGCGCTCAGCAGCACCCAGCGCCGGTCACGCAGTTCCCCCATGTCGAACTCGTGCCGGGCCTCCAGGCCGACGACGAAGAAGAACAGGCTCATCAGCCCGGCGTTGATCCACTCGTGCAGGGTCAGCGACAGGTGCTTCGTGTCGAAGCCGATCGTGAAGTGCGCCTGCCACACGGCCTGGTACGAGCGCATGTCGATGTTGGCCCACAGCAGCGCGACGCACACCGCGCCGAGGAGCAGGACGGCACTGCCGGTCTCGGTCTGCACGAAGGAACGCCAGCGCGTCTTGCTCTGCGTTGCCAGTCCCTGGGACGCCTCGGTGGACTCGTAGCCGCTCACGTGCCGATTATCACCGCCGGCCAGGTGATGGGCGGCCGGGACTCGACACCGGTGACAGTGACCCGGCGACTCCTTGTTGACGGCGCGTCATGTACGGCGTCCGGAACCGGCCTGAGGGCCCTGGTTCGAGAGGTGTGGGCGTTGTCACGCCCATCGATTGTGGTCTGAGTTGTTTGCATCACAGCGGAAATGTCCATTTGGCGTCCATGCTCGAAGCGGCGATCGGCTCCCGAACTGGAGCCTGCCGTCGATGTCTTGGGCGTGCGGTTCTGAAGTGACCCATGGCACAGCGCCCGCGGCATCTCTCCCTAATCCTCCCGGAAGGACACGTTATGTCCGCTTTCCTTTGCCCTCCTGCCGTGATCCACGGAGAGTACGCCGTGGAAACCAGCCAGATCGTGGCGGAGGTGCGCGACCGGCATCCGCATGCGGCGTGGACGCCTCGGATCGAGGGAATCGCGGCCAGCACGGGCATAGAGACCCGCGGGTGGATGCTGCCGCTGGAGGCCGCCGTGGCGCCCGGCAAGGGCGGTGGCCTGCGGGCCGTCGGCAGCGCGGCGGCCCAAGAGGCACTGGCGCGTGAAGGGTTCACCCAGCAGGACGTGGACCGCGCGATCGCCGCGCTCGAGGCGATACCCGCGCCGCAGACCGTGCAGGAGCGCACCGCGCCGGCCTGGGAGGCGGTGCAGTCCTACGGGGAGCATGCGGCGCGCGGGGCCCTGCAGATCGCCGGTCTGGACGTCGCGGACGTCGACTGCCTGATCACGAGTCACTCCACCACCCCGGCGCTGCCCGGGCTGGACGTCGCCCTGGCCAACAAGCTTTCCCTGCGCAACGACGTGATGCTGCTGCCGGCCACACAGTGGGCCTGCGTAGCGGGAACCCGTTCCCTGGCGCTGGCGGCGGATCTAGTGGCCGCGGACCCCGACCGGGTGGTCCTGGTCGTGATCGCGGAGGCGCTGAGCACGACCTACCAGCCCGCGGACGACACTCTCGAGTCCCTGATCGTCCGGCTGCTCTTCGCGGACACCGCGGTCGCCACGGTGGTCACGGGCCGTCGACGGAGCGAGTCGGCGCTGCGGCTGGACGCCGCCTGGCACCACACCCTGCCGGGCACCCAGGACCTGCACCGCCTCGACACGCGCGCGGACGGCACCCACTTCGTGATGGACCGGCGCGGCCCGCGCGCCGTGCAGGAGACGGTCACCGCGATGTGGGAGTGGCTGCGCGTCCGCTACCAGGACGACCCCGACGCCTGGCACCCCGACGTGCTGCTCGCGCACCCCGGCGGGACCCGGGTGCTGGAGTACATGGAGCAGACGATGCCCGACACGTGGCCGTCGGGACTGCTGGAGTACAGCCGGGACAGCTACACCAGCGGCAACCGCGGAGGCGCCGCCGTGTTCGACATCATGCGGCGGGCGTACGACGCCGGGCAGAAGTCGGGCAGCCGCGCCGTCCTGTACGCGGCGGCACCGGGCCTCAGCGCGACCGCCCTGGAAGGGGAGTGGCTCTAGCCGGAAGAGGGGCGGCGGTGGTGCGAGCCCGCGCCATCCCTGCGGCGCACGGCCGTCCCGGGCGTCACCTCGCGACTTCCGCCCAGACAACCTTGCCGGTGTCCGTCCACCGCACGCCCCACCGGGTGGTGAGCCGGTGCACCACGTACAGGCCGCGACCCCCGTCGTCGTAGAGGCCGCCGCGCCTCAGACGCGGCCTGCCGTTGCCGGTGTCGCCCACCTCGCACAGCAGACTGTGGCCGGCCCTGATCAGCCGTACCGTGATGGGGCCGGTGGCGAAGCGCACCGCGTTGGTGACCAGTTCGCTGACCAGGAGCAGCACGTTGTCCCGGGTGCCGTCCCGGGCGTGCCACTGCCGCAACAGCGCGGCGAGCAGCGCGCGGGCCCGGGCGGGCGCGTCAGTGCGGGCGGGCAGCCGCCAGGTCGCGGTGTCCCCCTTGCGGTAGCCGATCATCCGCGCCAGCAACAGGGTCACGTCGTCGCGCTGGTGCGGGGGTGCCAACGCGGAGACCACGTGCCGTGCGGCCTGCGGGAGAGCGTCCCAGGGGTGCACCGTGGACACGACGTCCGCCAGCCTGCCGATGCCGTCGTCGATCGCCACGCTCGGATCCTCCACCAGGCCGTCCGTGTAGAGGGCGAGCAGGGAGCCGGAGGG
Source organism: Streptomyces sp. NPDC007157 (assembly GCF_040634235.1). NCBI lineage: Bacteria > Bacillati > Actinomycetota > Actinomycetes > Kitasatosporales > Streptomycetaceae > Streptomyces > Streptomyces sp. NPDC007157. Next base: position 41,770 of record NZ_JBEYFE010000003.1, on the reverse strand, counting down.
GACATCGAACGTGTGTACGTCGAACGGCTCTCGCAGTGCGAACTCGGCGCCCAGACCGGGATGCGGGCGGATCGCGAGCGGGCCCGCGCGCCCGTCCGGGGACACGAGGACCGGCGGGAGATGGCCGGCGCTGGACAGCGCCATGCTGTGACTGACCGGGTCGTAGAGGGCGATGCAGCAGGTCGAACCGAGGGCGCTGTAGCCGGCCGCCAGCCCGGACTCCGTGTCGTCCAGCAGCGTCACGGTCTCGTCCAGGTGCTCCAGCACCTCGTCGGGCGCGAGCCCCGCGGACAGCAGTGCGCGGGCCTCCATGCTCAGCTGACCCATGGTCGCCGCGGCTCCCAGGCCATGTCCGACGACGTCACCCACCACCAGCGCGGTACGACCGTCCGGCAGCGGAAAGCTGTTCACCCAGTCACCGCCGACCCCCGCACTGTCGGGCGTGGCGGGCTGGTAGACGCTGGCGATCTCGATGGTGTTGCCGCCCATGCGGGGCAGCAGCCGGCGCTGCAACGCCAGCACCTGCTTGTGCTCGCGCTGGTGCTGACGGGCCAGGTCGACGTGGTGGACGGTCCTGGCGACCAGTTCCTGCAGGTCGAACAGTTCGCTGTCGCGGAACGGGCTGTCGGCCCGCCGCCAGATCTCGGCCAGGCCCAGCACGACGGGCGGCGCGCCGTCCAGGACCAGCGGTATGCACGCCACCCCCGCCGACGGGTCGCCGGGCACCAGGGCACGTATCAGCTGCGGACTGCCGAGGACCCGCTCGACCGCCTTCCGGTCGGGGATGACGATGGCCTGCGGGGCGTCGTCCCGCCGCACCGCCTGCGCCAGCAGGCGACTCGCGTCGCCGGGAAGATCGTCGCCCGGAGTGACATAGCCCTCGGGCCACGCGCGGTTCGGCACCAGGGCCGCTCGCCGCAGCCGGATGCGCCCTTGCGCCTGCCCGGTGACTCCCTCACCCGTCCACACGGTGAAGTCGAGGTCGACGGCGGCCACGTCTCCCCAGGCCAGCAGGGACTCCGCCAGTGACTGCGCGGTCTCGCCGATGTCCAGCGAGGTGCCGATCGCGGTCTCGGCGGCGTACAGGTGCAGCCGCTTGGCCATGGCGATCACGGAGACGGTCAGGCCTTCCTGAGGCACCGCGGCGGGCAGGATGCTCAGCGACACCACCAGTTCCGACCCGTCGCGGCGCCGCAGACGCTGGATCCGCGCGACATGCGCCTCACCGGTCTCCAGAACCTGCCGCAACCGACGCGTGACCGTCGGTACGTCCCCGGGGGGCAGGAGATCGACGAAGGGACTCCCGGCCACGGCGTCCAGACCGGCGAACACCGGGGCGTCCAGATTGGAGCGGATCACCCTCAGGTCCCGGTCCAGGTTGATCACGCCGAGTATCTGATCCTGCCGGCCGGCTACTGAGCCGTCGGGTACGCGCAGACCCGTGCCGGGCTCGCCACGCCCGTCGGCGTCGGCGCGACCGGCGGCCGGTTCCGCTCCTCCACGGGGGACGTAACGCCCCAGCGCGCTGCTGACCATGTCGAACGGCGACGACGACGAGGAGGAGGGTGTGGAGTCCATGTGGCTCTCTCAGCAATCGCCGACGCAGCGCCGGAGTCGTGCTCGGACCCGGCGACGGGGCCCCGAGATCCCTGACCGCACACCTCATTGAATATCACCGGGGCTCGCTTCGCCCACACCGGCGGATCACGCGGCGAACGCGGACGGTGAACGGACACCGGCCCCGCCGGGCACTCACCGGAGCCGACGTCCGACCCTGTTCAAGCCTGCTGTTCCGGGGCGCCGGTCTCCAGCGGCAGGCCCAGGCGATCGGCGAGTTCGGGTACGCCGATGCCGAAGGTCTGCCGCACCCTCACCCCGCTCGGGGTGAGGTCGAAGACGGCCAGATCCGTGTAGACGCGGTCCACACAGGCCAGGCCGGTGAGCGGGTAGCCGCACTCGGGGACCAGCTTGGGTGCCCCGTCGCGGGTGAAGAGGTTCATCATCACGAAGACCTTCTTCGCCCCGATGGCCAGGTCCATGGCTCCGCCGACCGCGGGAATGGCGTCGGGTGCGCCGGTGTGCCAGTTGGCCAGGTCGCCGCGCGCGGAGACCTGGAAGGCGCCGAGGACGCAGATGTCCAGATGACCGCCGCGCATCATCGCGAAGGAGTCCGCGTGGTGGAAGTAGGCGGCGCCCGGCAGTTCGGTGACGGGAACCTTGCCCGCGTTGGTCAGGTCCGGATCGATCTGGTCCTCCGCAGCGGCGGGGCCCATGTTGAGCATGCCGTTCTCGGTGTGCAGAACGACCCCGGAACCGGGAGAGAGGTGGTCGGCCACGAGGGTGGGCTGGCCGATCCCCAGGTTGACGAAGGATCCGTGCGGGATGTCACGGGCGATCAGGGCGGCGATGCCGTGCTTGCCCAGCGGGCCCTGACCGCCGGTCGTCGGGGAAGTCTGTGTCATGAGTGATCAGCCACCTGCACCACGCGGTCGACGAAAATACCGGGCGTCACGACGGTCTCGGGATCGATCTCGCCGGTCTCGACGACCTCGCGGACCTGGGCGACCACGGTGGTGGCCGCGGTGGCCATGACGGGACCGAAGTTCCGCGCGGTCTTGCGGTAGACGAGATTGCCCATACGGTCCGCTCGATGAGCGCCGATCAACGCGAGGTCCCCGCCGATGGGGTACTCCAGCACATGGAGGCGGCCGTCGATCTCCCGCACCTCCTTGCCTTCCGCGAGCAGCGTGCCGACACCGGTGGGGCAGAAGAAGGCACCGATACCGGCGCCCGCCGCCCTCAGCCGTTCCGCCAGAGTGCCCTGGGGGACCACTTCGAGTTCGATCCGGCCCGCCCGGTAGAGGCCGTCGAACACCCAGGAGTCCGCCTGGCGGGGGAAGGAACAGATCACCTTGCGGACCCGTCCCTCGGCCAGCAGCGCGGCAAGACCGGTGTCGCCGTTGCCGGCGTTGTTGGAGACGACCGTGAGGTCGGTGGCCCCCTGCCGGATCAGCGCGTCGATCAGCGCCACCGGCATGCCCGCCATGCCGAAGCCTCCGACGAGCACCGTGGAGCCGTCCTGGACGCCGGCGACCGCCTCGTCCGCATCAGCACACAGCCGTGTGGTCACCTGCTGCCCCCGGCGACGTTCTCCAGGACCACGGCGAGGGCCTGGCCGACACCTATGCAGATCGCCGCGACCCCCCACCGCTTGCCGGACACCTGCAGCCGGCGGCACAGGGTGCCCAGCAGGCGGCCGCCGGACGCACCGAGGGGATGGCCGAGCGCGATGGCCCCGCCCTTGGTGTTGACGATCTCCGGATCGACGTCCCACGCGTCCACGCACGCCAGTGCCTGGACGGCGAACGCCTCGTTCAGCTCGACGGCGTCGACGTCGGCCCACGAGATGCCCGCACGCTTGAGCGCCCTGTTCACGGCCTCGACGGGCGCGTATCCGAACATCTGCGGATCCACCGCGGCCACGCCGCGGCCCGCGACGCGGGCGAGGGGATCCACACCGATACGGGTGGCGGCCGCGGCCGAACCGAGCAGCACCGCGGAGGCGCCGTCGTTCAGCGGCGAGGCGTTCCCGGCCGTGATGAGGCCTTCGGCGCGGTAGGCGGGCTTGAGCGTGGCGAGCTTCTCCATGGTGGACCCGGGACGGATGCCCTCGTCGCGTTCCAGAACGGTGCGCTCGCCGTCCGAGACGGGGACGACCAGGTCGTCGTAGAAGCCCGCGTTCCAGGCGTCGTCGGCGAGCCGGTGGGAGCGGAGGGCGAACGCGTCCTGGCGCTCGCGCGAGACGGCGAAGCGGTCGCCGAGCTGTTCGTTCGCCTCGCCCAGGGAGACCGTCCACTCCTTGGGCATGCGCTCGTTCACCAGGCGCCAGCCGAGCGTGGTGGACACGGCGGTGACGTCCCCGGCGGGGAAGCCGCGCCCGGGCTTGGGCAGGACCCACGGGGCACGGGTCATCGACTCGACTCCGCCGGTGAGGACGATGTCCGCGTCGCCGCTCTCGATGTCGCGCGAGGCGATCAGGGCGGCGTCGAGGGACGATCCGCACAGGCGGTTCACGGTGGTCGCGGGCACCGAGGTGGGCAGCCCCGCCAGCAGGACGGCCATCCTGCCGACGTTGCGGTTGTCCTCGCCGGCGCCGTTGGCGTTGCCCCAGACGACGTCGTCGATGCGTCCGGGATCCAGTGCGGGGGTCTTGGCGAGGACCCCGCCGATGACCTGTGCCGCGAGGTCGTCGGGCCGGACCTCGGAGAGGGCGCCCCTGAAGCGGCCGAAGGGGGTTCGCGCCGCCGAGTAGAGATAGCTGTCGGTCATACCGTCACGGTAGGAGCGTGGACTTCACCACGTCCAAGACCCAATCTGCATGGATTAATAAGCTGCTCTTATAGACTCGGGGTATGGAACTGCGGCAGATCCGGTATTTCCTGGCGCTGGCCGAGGAGTGCCACTTCGGGCGGGCGGCCACGCGCCTGCACGTGGCTCAACCGGCCCTCTCCCAGCAGATCAAACAGCTGGAGAAGGAGCTCAGGACCACCCTGTTCACCCGCTCCACCCGGCACGTCGCCCTGACCGAGGCCGGACATCACCTCCTGGAGCACGCCCGCACCCTGGTCGCGGAGGAGGAGCGCGCCCGCCGGCACATGACAGAGCTGGCCGGCGGCCACGCCGGACGGGTCTCGACCGGCTTCATCGGCACCGCCACCTACGACCTGCTGCCGCAGGTCGCCCGCACCGTACGGGCCCGGCTGCCCAGGATCACCATGGACCTGCGCGGCGAACTCCTCACCCCCGACCTGGTCGACGGACTGCTCGCCGGCACCTACGACCTGGCCGTCCTGCGCGGCCCCGCCGACCACGAGGACATCCGCACCACACCCCTGCGCTCCGAGTCCCTGGTGGCCGTCCTCCCCTCGCACCATCCCCTCGCGGCCCGGCCACGCATCTCGCTCAAGGCCCTGGCCGACGAGCCCTTCGTCGTCCACTCCTCGCGCTCCTCCATGTACGGCCGGGTCCTGGCCGCATGCCGGCGCGCCGGGTTCCAGCCCACCTCACTGATGGAAGTCGGGGAGACGGCCACACTGGTCGTCTTCGTGGCCGCCGGACACGGCGTCGCCCTGGTGCCCTCACCGGTACAGAGCCTCCGCCTCGCCAGCGTCGCCTACGTGCCCCTCACCCAGACGGAATCCGTCGATCTGGTCCTCGCGAGCCATGCCCGGCGCACCACCCCCGCCACCGAACAGGTCGCCTCGGTGATCAAAGAATGTGTGGACGGTCCCGAACACCGGCAGGCCCCGCCCTCTACGCTGGAGGGATGACGAGCGGCACAACAGGTGCGCCGGTGCGCTTCAGTACGACCGGTCTTCCCGAGGCGGAACGCATCGCCCTGTGGGAAGAGCACAACGCCGAGGCCCTGATCGGGCTGCGCTGCCGTTCCCTGCACGACACCGCCCTCGACGCGACGGAGATCAACCTCCAGCTGCCCAGGGCACACCTCGCCCGGGTCCTCGGCAGCCCCCATGTCGTGGAACGACCCGACGCCGAGATCCGCCGCGTGCCCTCCGACGCGGTGGCCTGCTATCTGACCCTGGCTGGCGACGCCTTCTTCTACTACGACGACGGCGTACGGCTGCTGCGTCCGGGACAGCTGCTGGTCTGCGACGCCGACCAGCCCTTCATCCGGGGCTTCTCGCACGGCCTGGAGGAGCTCGCGGTCAAGATCCCCCACCAGGTGTGGCGTGACCTCGGCGGGCCGCCCTCCCTGTCCCAGCCGCTGGTCATCGACGCCGGCGCCGTCCACACCCGGACGCTCGCCACCCTCGTCGCCCGGGCCCTGCCACCGGAGTCCTCCGTCGCCGCGAACGTGGACGAGGACGCCGTGCTGGACCTGCTCGTATCCGCCGCGAGCGGCCGCGCCCCCTCCCTGTCCACCGTCCACCTGACCGTCGCGAAGACCTACATCGACGACCACCTGGCCGACGCGGGGCTCTCCGCGGCCCGCGTCGCCCGCGGCATCGGGATCAGCGAGCGCCATCTGTCCCGGGTGTTCGCCGCGGGCCACACGAGCGTGCCGCGGTATCTGCTGCACCGCCGCCTCGAACGAGCCCGCACGCTGCTGAGCACCGGGGGAGCGGCCACCGTGGCCGAGGCGGCCGCGCGCTGCGGGTTCGTGTCGGCCGCCCACTTCTCCCACCGGTTCAAGGAACGCTACGGCCTGCGCGCCACCGACGTCCTGCGCGAGGCGCGCACCCGGTCGTAGCGGGGCGTGAGACCGGGGCGTAGCGGGGCGTGCCCGGGGCGTAGCGAGGCGCGCGCCCGGTCGTAGCGGAGGGCGGTTCAGGTGCCGTCGGGTGCCAGCACGACGTCGAAGGTGACCCGGGACCAGGACCGCTCGCCGAGATCCCGCCCGTCCGGCGTGGGCGTACCCGCCGGCTGTGCCACGAAGTCCTTGACCAGCGACTCCTTCACCCCGAACACGGAGTCCCGCTCCAGCAGTTCGTCACCGCGGACGAAGATGTGCGTGACCAGCGTGCGCAGCTCGGGAGCGCTCACCATGAAATGCAGGTGGGAGGCGCGCATCGGCGAACGGCCGGTCGCCGCCAGCAACCCTCCCACCGGTCCGTCGTGCGGAATCGGATACGGCGTCGGCGTGAGCCCCCAGAACCGGTAGCGCCCGTCGGAGTCGCTGAACAAATGCGCCCGCGCCGCCATCCGGTCGTCCCCGTACTGCGTGTCGTAGAAGCCGTCCTCGTCGGCCTCCCACACCTCGATCCGCGCCCCGGCCACGGGTTTTCCGGTGGAGTCGGTGACGGTGCCCTCCACCCAGCAGGGTTCCCCGGCGGCCCCGAAGGCGAGATCGCCGCCCTGGGCGATCTCGGGGCTGTTGTCGACGAAGAACGGGCCGAAGACGGTGGCCTCGGTGGCGTCGCCGTACGCCTCGTTGTTCACGGCGACCGTCTGCATGGAGGCTCCGAGCACGTCCGACAGCAGGATGAACTCCTGGCGGCGCTCGTCGGTGATGTGACCGGTGCGGGTGAGGAACTCGATCCCCTTGGTCCACTCGCCCTCGGTGAGCCGGACCTCTCGCACGAACGCGTGCAGATGGTGGACCAGCGACCGCATGATCTCGCGCAGCCGAGGGTCGGCGCAGTCGTCGAAGGACGCCAGCACCTGGCGGGTGATCTGCTCCTCACGCTCCTGCTGCTCGGCCGGGACGGGCTTGCGGGGGGTACGGGTGTCGTTCATCGGGCCTCCCAGGCGTTCCGGACGAGATCGGTGATCGCGTCGAGGGTGACGGGCCGCGGATTGCCCGCGGGCGCGGCGGCCACGACGGCCTCGGCCACGGCCGCCACACCGTCCCGGGGCATACCGAGGTCGCGCAGCGAGCGCGGCGCGCCGAGCCGGTCACGGAGGCCGACGAGCCCCTCGACAGCGGTCGGGGAACCGAAGGCCGCGGCCAGGCGTCGCTCCGCGTCCGGGGCGAAGGGCACGTTGAAGGCGAGGACGTGGGGGAGGACCACCGCGTGGGTCTGGGCGTGCGGAAGGTTGAACATGCCGCCCAGCACATGGCAGATCTTGTGGTGCAGTCCGGACCCGGCGGAGGCGAACGCCACGGCGGCCAAGTAGGCGCCGTACAAGGTCTGTTCGCGCCCGTCCAGCGCCTGCGGGTCCTTCACGACCAGCGGCAGCCCCGTCCGCAGCGCCCGCACGCCTTCGGCGGCGAGCGCCTGGTCGATCGGATCGGTCCGCGGTGCCCACATGGAGTCCACACAGTGGGCCAGCGCGTTGAGTCCGGAAGCGACACTCAGCCCGACCGGAAGGGAGAGCGTGAGCGAGGCGTCGTAGACGATGGCACGCGGCAGGACCTTCGCGTCCGTACCGGTGGTCTTCACGGAGTCCTCGGTCAGCCCCCATACGGCGGTGGCCTCCGAGCCGGCGTACGTGGTCGGGACGGCGACGATCGGCAGCCCGGTGGTCAGCGCGACCGCCTTGGCCAGCCCCGTGGTGGAGCCGCCGCCGACACTGACCAGGGCGTCGACGTCCTGTTCGGCGGCCGCCGCGCGAGCCCGTTCGGCGACCTCTACGGGGACGTGCATGACGACGTCGTGGTGCCGGTGGACCACGGGCAGGCCGGCGGTGACGCGATCGGCGAACTCCCGCTCGGCCGCTCCCGCGACGACCATCACCCGCCGGGCGCCGAGCGCGGCGACCTCCGCGGCCAGGCCCTCCTCGGCAGCGCCGGAGGCGAACCGCACCCGCTGGGGCAGTGTGTCGTGGACGAACCGCACGGTCTAGTCCCTTCCCAGGACGGAGAGCAGAGCAGCACGCAGCTGGTCCTCGGGGTTCTCGGGCAGCTCCATGGCCCGCCACGCGATGTGCTTGTCGGGCCGTACCAGCAGCACACCGCTCTCGTCGATCTCGCGCAGCTTGGCCCAGTCGTAGTAGAGGTCGGTCACTTCGCGGCCCGGGCCGATGACGACGGTCTTGAGCGGGACGCCCAACTCCTCGCCGACCTTCTCGGCCGCCTGCTCCCACGCCTCGCCCGCGATGCCGGTCAGCAGCGTCCAACGGTCGTACGGCGCCAGGTCCATCAGCGCGTGACGGTGTGCGCTGTCCCCGACCCAGGCGTGCGGAAGGTGCGCGCCGGGGACGGTCGACATCTCGTAGTACAGATCGGCGTCGCGTGCGGGCGCGGGCAGTTCGCTGCCGTCGGGGACGACGGCCGTCGAGGCGTAGTGCTGGCCCAGCTCCACACCGTGCGCGTTGAACTCGTAGTTCTTCAGCTCCATCGCGCGCACCAGCGCGGCCCGCTTGGCGGCCCCGGCAGGGGTGTTGGCCTTGCGTTCCTCGATGGCGGCCGACATCGCTGCCTCGTCCGGCGCGCCCAGAACGCCCAGTGCCTCGAAGATGTCGACGAACTCGCGGCTGGACTTGTTGGCGCGCTTGACGATGCGCTCGGCGACGGGAGCCCGCTCCGCCGTGTACGTCTCCAGCAGGCCCGCTCCCGCATGTCCCTTGACCACGGCCGCGATCTTCCAGGCGAGGTTGTAGGCGTCCTGGACGGAGGTGTTGGAGCCCAGCCCGTTGCTCGGCGGGTGCCGGTGCACGGCGTCGCCGGCACAGAACACGCGGCCCTGCTGGAGCCGGGTCGCGTACATCTCGTTGTTGCCCCACAGGCTGGTGCCGGTGATCTCCACTTCCAGGTCGGGTGCTCCGAGGAGGTTGCGGACGATCTGCACGGCAGCGGCCTCGTCGACGACCGGGGGCTCCCCGGCGATGTCGTAGCCCCACACGATCAGCCACTCGTTCCACGGACGCACCATGCGCACGAGCCCGGCGCCGATGCCGCCGACGTTCGAGCCGGGCTGGACGACCCAGTACAGGACCGACGGCCGGTGGGCCACGTAGCGGCTGATGTCGGCCTTGAACGTGATGTTCATCGAGCCCGCGATGTCCATCGCGCCCTCGAAGGGCAGACCGATGTCCGCGGCGACCTTGGAGCGGGCACCGTCCGCGCCGATCAGGTACTTCGCACGGATGCTGTACTCGTGCCCGGTGAGCCGGTCCAGCACCCGCACGGTGACTCCGTCGGCGTCCTGGGTGTGGGACAGGTACTCGCTGGAGAACCGCGTCTGCGCGCCGCGCTGCGCCGCGTTGCGGACCAGGATCGGCTCGAGGTACGTCTGCGGGATGTCCACGGTGAGGCAGGGGGACGCCAGCCGGTAGTCCGCCTCCCGGTCCGGCCGGGTTCCCCAGGTGTGGATACGGCCGATCTCCTCACCGGTGATGCTGGTGCAGAACACCGTGTCGCCGACGAGGGAGTGGTCCGTGGCGTCGGCCAGCACCTGCCCTTCGATGCCCAGATCGCGGAAGACCTCCATCGAGCGCTGGTTGGTGATGTGCGCGCGGGGGGTGTTCGCCGTCCACCGGTACTTCGTGATCATGATGGTGCCGACGCCCAGCGTCGCCAGCAGCAGCGCCGCGGAGGCGCCCGCGGGACCGGAACCGACGACCACGACGTCGGTCGTGACGGCCGAGTCGGCCGGCAGCTCGGTCTCGGACATCCCGTCGTTGAACATGGGCATCGTGCTGACCTTTCATCGATCCGGCGGCGTTGCCGGCAGCGCCAGTGTGAGACGGACGCGGACGGCGTGGAACAGCACGGCGGCGAGGTCGGCGGATCCACCAAGACATGGCGGATCCACGAAAGATCCGGTCACACCGCGAGGTCTGGACGCGCGGCCGTCGCTGAGCATCGGGCGGTAGGGCGGGAATCCCTCCGGTGTCCTTGCGGACAATGCCGCGCACCGCTCGTCCGCGCCCCGGTCCTCTACGCGCGTACCCCTGCACAACTCCTCTGTGCCATCAGGTAATTGACGTGGCGGTCGGGGGGCTGCTTCACTGAGGCAGTGGCTGAGCCACTGGACCAAGAAGTCGCTGAACCGGTGGGCCACTAGACCAGTGAGCCGCTGAACCACTGACCGAAGCCTGGGAGATCCTCCGTGGCCGTCGAAAGCATTCCGCGCCGAACCGTGGTCGACCTGCTGGAAGCACGGCTGCGTGACGACATCCTGAGCGGCACGCACGAACCCGGCTCCCTGCTGCCCCCCGAGAGGGAGCTGGCCGCCGGGTACGGGGTCACCCGTACGACGTTGAAACACGCACTGACCCGGTTGGAGCAGGCGGGACTGCTGAGCACCCGGCACGGCATCGGCACGCGCATCCTGGACTACCTGCGGGTCGGCGGCGCGGACCTGCTTCCGATGCTGGCCGCACAGGACCCCACATGGCTGCGGGAGATCTTCGAGGTACGGCGGCAGATCGGCACCCTGATCGCCGGCCGCGCGGCCGACCGGCGCACGGAACGACAGGCCCGGCGGCTGGAACACCTGCTGCGGCAGGTCGCGGACGGCCCGGACGCCGACGCCGTCCAGCTCGCCGACGCGGAAGTGCATCGCGAACTGGCGCGGGCCACGGGGAACCGGGTCTATCTGCTCCTTACGAACACGCTGTTCAACGCCTACCTTCCGGTACGGGCCTCGCTGCGGGCGCCGTTCGAGGACGCGGCGCGGGCGACGGACCGGCTCGCGCCGGTGGTGAGAGCCGTGGTCGACCGGGACGGCGAAGGGGCGCGGCGCGCCGCGGAGACGTATCTGGCGGACACCGAGAAGATCATGCTCGGTTCGCTGGGCAGTCCCCGCGGGCGGCCGACCGCCGACAGCCCCCGGTAGCCGCGCCTCCCGGCCACGACTGCGGGCCCGTCGGCTCCCGTGGCGGCGAGGTGTGCGCGGCGAGGCGGCCCGGGCGTGGCCCTGATCATGTGCGGATGTCCATTCGCCCTACGTTTTCTTGACTGTCATGTACGGGTCATATCGACGTGCCCTGGTGAACGCCCGACGGGGCGGGACCTGGCGCGCGGCTGCGACCCCTCAGGAGCCCGAGGCGATCCGGGCCCATCACCCCCAGGACGGCCGCCCGCTCACCGTGGGCGCGGCGGCGACCAACAACACAAGGAGCATGGTGAGCAGATCAAGCAAGAGACGCAGCGTCCTCGTCGGCGTGATGCTGTCCGCGGTCATCGGCGGCACCGTTCAGCCCGCGCTCGCCGCGCCGGCGCGGGACACGGGGGACCGGGCCACACCGTTCCGGCAGTCTCCGGTGCGGTCGACCGAACAGGAGATCGCGCGGGCGCTGTCCGCCTCGCTGCGCGACCCGCAGTGGCGCGAGCAGGTCCGCGCGGCCGCGCTCGGCACCGAGGACGTGGATCTCCAGGCGCTGGCGGGCAGGACCGCCGCCACGGAGGGCAAGAACCTGTTCGCTTCCGTCTCCGCGGCGGACCGTCGCATCGCGAGCCTGAAGGGGCTGCCCGCGTCGACCGGGTCGCTGCTGCGCGTTCGGCTGGGCGCGCCGTCCATGCGCTCGCACCTGAACGCCGATGCCACTCCCTGGATCGCCGTCGCCGCGGCCGACGACGACGCCAAGAGCATCACGGCGTACGACAGTCAGGGCCACGCCCACGCCGTCGACACCGCGCGCGTCCCCGACCGCCCGCTGTACGTCCTGGACATCGACGTCAGCAAGGCTCACCGGGCCGGCCTGAAGATGCTGCAGAAGGCCTTCGTCGACAAGGGGCTGACCTCCCTCCCGTCCAAGGCCGCGAACAGCGCCCACGCCGCCGCGGCGGGCTGGTGGGCGACCAAGGTCACGGCCGTCGAGGTGAACGACGACCAGGAGCCCTGGTTCAAAGGCTCCGCCGAGATGTTCTCCCTGGTGACCGGCTTCGGTCAGGACGGCACGGCGCGCGTCGACTCGGTGGACATGCCCTACCTGGACTACGACGGCACCGTGTACTACCCGAACCAGATCCTGGTCAACTGGTCGAACTACAAGTACAACCTGGCCGACGTCGTCATGATGGAGGACGACGACGGCACCAACTACCGTGCGCTGGCGCAGGCGATCACCACGGCGCTGCTCACCGTGACCGACCAGGGCACCTACATCCCGTTGGTGAACGCGGTCCTGAGCGCGATCCCCGACGACTGGTTCACCGACGACCCCGACTACGTGGAGTCCTGGTACACCCTGGCCCAGAATTCCTCGGGCCGGCTGAACGGCGCCTCGGGCAACGGCTGGATGACCGTCGAGCCCTACTTCGTCGAGGAGTTCTAGACCTCGCACGCAAGCGCGGACCGGCCGCCACCCGCCGATGAACGAGCCGGTCCGCGCCGTCGATGAACGCGCCGCTCCGCACCACGGAGCGGCCGTCGTGCCGGAGGCCGCACGCCCCCGACACCACGGCGAGGCCGTGTCCGGCACCGACCAAGAGGGGCGCCTGGACGCCGTCCGGCTTCAGGACCGGACGCGGAACGGGGCGGGCGGGGCGTGGGGCGACGTCACGGAGTGCTTCCTTCACGCGGTGTTCTGGTCGTGGGCCAGGGCGTGGGCGACCGCGGTGGTGCTCTCGTACAGGACCCGGTACTGGTTGAACCGGCGGTCGTGGACACTCGCGGTGGCGGGATCGGGCCGGACCACCGATTCCGCCGGATTCCAGGCCGTGATGTCCGGTCGGCCGATCAGCCCGGCGGCGAGGAAGGCGGCACCGTAGGCGGCACCGATGGTCGTGCGGGGGACGATCTGTTCGAGACCGGTGACATCGCTGACGATCCGAGGCCACAGTCCGCCCCGGGTGCCGCCGCCGACCGCGACGATCCGCCGGATGTCGGCGCCGGCCGCGAGCATCGTCTCGACGTTGTGCCGGACACCGTAGGCGGTGGCCTCCAGCGCCGCCCGCATCAGGTCGCCCCGGGTGTGACCCAGCGTCAGGCCCGCGATCACGCCCCGGGCGTCGGGGTCCATGACGGGTGTGCGTTCCCCGGCGAAGTACGGCAGCATCACCAGGCCGTTCGCCCCCGGGGGCGAGGCGGCCGCCTCGGCGAACAGCACGCCGAGGTCGACGTCGCCGAAGAGGTGCCCGAGCCAGTCGGTGACGGCTCCGGAGGTGGCCATACCGCCGGCCAGGCAACGGGTGCCGGGCAGGGCGCCGACCGTGGACCACATCGACGGGCTGGTCACGAGCCGGTCGACGGTGTTCACCAGGAACATCGTGGTGCCGTACATCAGCATCAGGTCGCCGACGCCGTGGCCGCCGACGCTGACCGCCTCGCTCCACGCGTCGATCGTCCCCACGATGACCGGCGTCCCGGCCGGGACGCCCGCGACGGGCGTGCTCACCCGGCCGGCCTCCTCGCCCGGCCAGCGCAGTGGGGGGAGTTCGATGCCGGGTGCGATGTGCTCGGCCCATTCGGGGATCCAGCGCTGCTCGTGGATGTCGAACAGCGGGGTGCACTGGCTGGCGGAATGCAGGTCCAGTACGTAGGCGCCGGTCAGTCGGTGGGCGAGCCACGAGGCGGGCATGAGGAGGCGGCGGGCGCGTGTCCACACCTCGGGCTCCCGCTCGCGGATCCAGGCGAGTTTCGGCCCGACGGCCTGGGACGACAGCGCCGAACCGCACCTGCGAAAGAGGGTGTCCGACCCCAACTCCCGGTTCAGCCGGGTGATCTGTTCCTCGGCGCGGGTGTCCACCCCGTACAGAACCGCCGGACGCACCGGCTCCGCCGCGGCGTCGACCAGGAGGGTGCACGGACCCATGCCGCTGACTCCGACGGCTCGGACGACGACGTCGTCGCGATCGAGCAACTCGGCCGCGAGCGAGACGAACTCGTCCCACCACACCTGTGCGTCCATCTCGACGTGCCCCGGCCGGGGACGGTCGACCACGTGCGTGCGCACGGCCTCGCCCAGGATGCGGCCGGCGGTGTCGACGACCACGCCCTTGGTGCTGGAGGTGCCAACGTCAACTCCGAAGACGACGTCGATCATGTACTGCCTCCCTCGGCGCCGGGTGCGCCACCGTAGATTGTCACGCGGTCCTGCGGGCGGCCGTGGTTCAGCCGGACCGCCGCCGGAGCCGTCGTCACATCCGTACCCGGTGACCTTGCGGCAGTCGTTGACATGACCCTGCCTTGTGGCTAGCTTCGCGAAGAGTTCCCGCTGTGCTTCCTGGGCGCCCACAGCCCAGGGTCCCATCGAAGCGTTCGCATCTCAGGCACCTCATCTCCACGGTTGGACAACGTTGTCAGCCTCCGGCGATCAAGACATCTCAGTGCGCCATCCATCACCCGGGGTCGCGTTCTCGGCGCGAGACAACGTTGTCGGACCTCCACTCCCGAGTAGAGGAGCAAACCCCGTGATCACACGACTGTCGAGACCCCCCGGAACCGCGGCGATCGGTCTCCTCGCCGCCGCCGCGCTCGCCGCGGCCGGGCTGTGCACGCCTGCGTGGGCGGCCGGGAAGGCCGCGCTCGTCACCTCGCCGGCGACTCTCGTCAATCCGTTCATCGGAACGTCGAACCAGGCCGACGACTTCCCGGGGGCCGACGTCCCGTTCGGCATGGTCCAGTGGAGCCCCGACACGCCGTCGCGCCCCGACGGCGGGGGCTACGAGTACAACGACTCGTCGATCACCGGTTTCAGCCTGACCCACATCGCCGGCCCCGGCTGTGGCGCGGCCGGTGACATACCGGTGCTGCCCACGGTGGGGGCCGTGAACACCGGTGCGACGGACGCGTTCTCGCACGCCAACGAGTCGGCGTCCGCCGGATCGTACAAGGTCGCGCTCAACAACCAGGTGACCACGGAGCTGACCACCACGACGCGCAGCGGCATGGCGCGCTTCACCTTCCCCTCGACCGGCCAGGCCAACCTGATCTTCAAGTTGACGGGCAGTCAGAACGGTGCCACCTCGACGCAGTTCACCAAGGTGTCGAGCACCGAGGTGAGCGGACAGGTGACCAGCGGCCACTTCTGCGGCGCGGGAAACACCTACAACGTGTACTTCGACATGGTCTTCGACCAGCCGTTCGCCGCGCAGGGCAGCTCGCTCGCCAAGGCCACGACCGCCACTTCCACCGCGCCGGCCAAGGCGTCGAAGAACGCCGCCGAGAAGCCCGACAGGCCTGTGCTGCACGGAAAGAACCCGGGCGCTTCGGAGCCGAGGTCCACGGACTCCCCGCGGTCCGCCAAGGACGCCGCCCCCGCGGCCGCCGCCTCGAACGGCTACGTCACCTTCAACACCACGTCCAACCCGGTAGTGCAGGCCAAGGTCGGCATCTCCTACGTGTCGGTCGCCAACGCGGTCGCCAACCGGACCGCGGAGAACACCGGTTGGGATTTCGACGCGACCCGCACCGCGGCACAGAACGCGTGGAACAGCACGCTCGGCAAGATGCAGATCGCCGGCGGAACCGCCGCGCAGCAGCAGAGCTTCTACACCGCGCTCTACCACTCGCTGCTGCACCCGAACGTGATCAGTGACGCCAACGGCCAGTACTACGGCTTCGACGGGAAGACGCACACCGTGGACGCCGGCCACAGCGCGGTGTACGCGAACTACTCCGGCTGGGACATCTACCGCTCGCAGGCCCAGCTCGAAGCCCTGGTCGCTCCCCAGGTCGCCTCGGACACCGCGCAGTCGATGGTCGACGACTACACGCAGACCGGGATCTTCCCCAAATGGTCGGAGAACAACGGCGAGTCGTACGTCATGGTCGGTGACCCGGCGGACGCCATCCTCGCCGACTACTACGCCTTCGGCGCCCGGAACTTCGACACCACGACCGCCCTGGCCGACATGGTCAAGCAGGCCAGCACGACCAACAACGACCGGCCCGGTCTCGCCTACCTGAACTCGCCGGGATACATGCCGCACGACGGCAGCTACGGCTGCTGCAACTTCTACGGCCCGGTGGCCACCACCCTGGAGTACAACACCGCGGACTTCGCGATCTCCGCGATGGCCGGGGCGCTCGGCGACACGGCCAACCAGAAGACCTACGCCAACCGCGCGCAGGACTGGCGTAACGTGCTCAACCCCGCCTCCGGCTTCGTGGAACCCCGAAACGCGGGCGGCTCGTGGACCGGAGGCTTCGACCCCACCAGCGGCACCGACATGGTCGAGGCCGACTCCTGGATCTACACCGGGATGGTTCCCTTCAACGTCGACGGGCTGGCGCGCGCCAAGGGCGGCAACACGGCGATGAACCACTACCTGGACACCGTGCTGCGCAGCTACACCGGAGCCGACGGCTACGCCTGGGTCGGCAACGAGCCGAGCATCGAGCTGCCGTGGGAGTACGACTACACGGGGCAGCCCTACAAGACGCAGGGCACGGTTCGGGCGATCCAGGACCAGATCTGGTCGAACACCCCGGGCGGCCTGGCCGACGGCAACGACGATCTCGGCGCGATGAGTGCCTGGTACGTGTGGTCGGCGCTCGGCATGTTCCCCGAGACGCCCGGAACCTCCGACCTCGCCCTCGGCTCACCGCTGTTCACCCAGGCCGTGGTCACCCTTCCCTCGGGCAGGACGCTGACGGTCAACGGCAACGGCGCCGCCGACAACGCCCCCTACGTCCAGTCCGCGGCGTGGAACGGGACGGCGTGGAACAACGCCTACGCCCCCACCACGGCGATCACGGCCGGTGGCACGCTGGACTTCACGCTCGGGACCGGCGCCAACACGTCCTGGGCGACGGCGGCCACCGCGGCTCCGCCCTCGTACGCGGGGGACACCGCGGCGCCGGCTTCGCCGCGGATCGGTCCGCTCACCTCGGCGGTGGCCTCCGGCCTGTGCGTGGACGACGCGTCCTCGGGCACCTCCGACGGCACCCACGTGCAGATCTGGGGCTGCAACAGCACGTACGCCCAGGACTGGATCGTCGCCGGCGACGGCACGATCCGGGCCCTCGGCAAGTGTCTGGACGCCGATCACAGCGGGACCACCAACGGCACGCTGATCCAGCTGTGGACCTGCAACGGCAGCGGCGCCCAGCAGTGGACCGCCGGCACCAGCGGGTCGCTGGTCAACCCCGAGTCGAAGCTGTGCCTGGACGACCCCAATTCCTCGACGACGAACGGCACCCAGCTCCAGCTGTACACCTGCAACGGCACCGCTGCCCAGAACTGGAAACTGCCGAGCTGAGCCGTCGGCGGGGGAGCTGACAGCCCCGCTCGTATGCCTCGGTGTGACGCGTTCCCGTGGGTCCAGGGCGATCGGCCGGGACCCACGGGAACGCGTTCGGCAAGAACCGGGGACTGCGCCGGTCAGGCCCTGCCCGTCGCGAGCGGCGCTCGTTGGGAGAGAAGCCGACGCCGGGGTTCCTGGGGCGAGACGCCACCGAACTGGACGTCCCAGTGGCCGTTCTGCCAGGTGAGGAAGACCGCGCCCAGGGGCGGCACCGCGAGATGCCAGAACGCTCTCGCCGGTACGGCCAGAGCATCGATGAGCACGGCCCGGACGACGGCTGCCTCGGTGACGGCCACCGTGTGGCCGGTGTGCGGCGCCATGCTGCTCAGCCAGTCCGCCGACCGGCGGCAGAGCTGTCGTACGGACTCTCCGTCGTGCGGCCTGGCATCCGGATCGGTGAGCCAGGCGGTGAACCCGGTGGGGTCGGTTGCGGCGATGTCCCTGACACTCCGGCCGCTCCACCTGCCCACGTCGAGGTCGCGCAGCATGGGCTCGGACGATGCCGCGAGACCGATGGCGTCAGCAGTCTCCGAGCAGCGGATCGACGGCGCCCGGACGGCCGAGTCGCAGGGAGAGAGCACTGCTCTCGCGGCGCCTGTCATGTGCATGTCTTCGTCGCTGAGATGGGCGTCGCCGAGGAGCGGATCCACAGTGGGGTCACCGCCGGGCGCACACAGAAGCGTCAGGTGGATCGACATGGGACCTACCTCTTTCCTGGCCGGGCGTGGCTTCAGACGGTGTGGCGGCTGCCGGCACCTCGTGCCTCACCTGCTCCACAGTCGGTGCAGGCCCCCCACCGGCACCATCCGCCAGGTGTCCGAAACCCCCCCGCCGACCGGCCGACCCACCCCCGCGCAGAGCGGGCAAGCACGCAGGGACGAGGCAGGGGCGGACCCCGGCGCGCGGCCCGCGAACGCGCGGGCGGTCGCCTCCGTGGCGGCGGTCACCGATCGGGCTCGTGGGGCAGTTCGAGCCGGAGCTCGTAGCCACCCTGATCCGTGGGGCCGGACGTGACGGTACCGCCGAGAAGCTCCGCCCGCTGGGCCAGACCCGCCAGGCCGTGGTGGGCGCTGGGCAGGGCTAGCGCGCTTCGGGTGGGGGCGGTGTTGGTGACCGTGGCGCAGAGGACACCCTCCCTGAGCCCGATACGGACGGTCACGGCGGCGCCTGGGGCATGTTTGCGGACGTTGGTCAAAGCTTCCTGCACGGTCCGGTAGACGGCCCGCTGGACCGTGGGCGGAAGCTCCTCGGGCACATCGATCTCCAGCTTCGCTTCGATGCCGCCGGCCTCCAGCAGGTGCTCCAGGTCCGCGAGCGAAGGCTGCGGGGTGAGCTCCGTGGGCCTGCTGCCGGAGGCCCGCAGCACACCGACCATGTGCCGCAGCTCCTCCAGGGTCTGCACGCTCAGGCGGCGGATCGTGGCCGCGGCCTGTCTCGTCTGGGCGTCCCGGCCGCCCACCTGGAGCGCTCCGGCCTGTACGGCGATGAGACTGACCTGGTGGGAGACCACGTCGTGCATCTCCCGGGCAAGCTGGGCGCGCTCCTTCGCCAGCACGCTCTGCGCGGTCAGCAGCCGTTCCTGCCTGCGGGCCTCGGAGATGTCGGCGAGCCGCAGCGACAGCTCGCGTCGGGCCTGGACGAGCTGGCCCAGGAAGACCGGAGCGGCGGCGGTGGCCAGCGTGTAGCTGAGATGGAACAGGCTGTTCGTCTGGGACAGCTCGGTGGCGTCGAGGGACGACCACGGCCAGGGCAGGAAGTCGATGATCGCGTAGAGCAGCGCGCAGCCGCCCAGCATGAACCGGTGGCGGTTGACGGAGGACAGGGTGTACAGCGCGGCCGTGGGGGCGACCACCGCGTCGGTGACCAGGCCGGTGGGGAGCGTGAGGACGAAGGTCGTCAGGGGCAGCCGGTGGCGCAGCACCAGCGCGAGGGCGCCGAGCACCGCGCAGGCAGTGGTCGGCCGGTCCTCGATGTCGACGTGAGCCCAGGCGTCCGCCAGCGCGACCCCGACGAGAGCGATGTCGATGAGCGCGGCACGCGGCTTCCGGCGGCTCACCGGGCGCCCTCGTCCTGCGCGTGCGGGAGCAGCCCCGCGCGCTCGGCGATCAGAGCCGCCTGCACGCGGCTGCTCACCCGCAGTTTGCCGAGCACGTTGGTCACGTGGCCCTTGATGGTGCCGGTACTCAGGTGCAGCCGCTCGCCGATCTCGTTGTTGGCGAGTCCTTCCGCCATGAGGACGAGCACGGCACGCTCACGCTCGGTGAGCCGAGCGGTGAGACGGACGGCGGTGGGCTCACGACCGTTGTTGTCGAGGTAGCCGCCCACCACCAGGCGGGTGACCTTGGACGACAGCACGGTCCCTTCCTCGGCCAGCGTACGTACCAGGTAGGGAAGCTGCTCGGGATCGGTGTCCTTGAGCAGGAATCCGGCGGCGCCCGAACGCAGGGCGGTCGCCACGTACTCGTCGGTGTCGAACGTGGTGAGCATGGCGACCACCGGCGGTTCCGGCATAAGGCGGAGGTCGGCCAGGATCGTGAGCCCGTCCACGTCCGGCATCCGGATGTCGAGCAGCACGACGTCGGGGCACAGCTCCCGCACCGCCTGTACGGCCTGGCCACCGGGTACCGCCGCGACGACTTCGATGTCGTCCGCCGTTTCGAGGATGTGCGTGAAACCCGTACGGATCAAAGCCTCGTCATCGACCACCAGTACCCGGATCATGTGCGCTCCGCTCCTCGCATACCCCGGTCGATGCGTACCCCCGCGAAGCCTGCCCGCCCGTGGCCGGCGCACAGAACCCGCCGGTTGGCGGCGCGACCTCAGCCGGTCGGCGGCGGCGCCTGCCCACCGCCCCGGCGGCAGGCGCGCAACCTCGGCGAACAGCGCGCCCGGCTTGCCGTGGCGCAGCCAGGACCGCCCCGCTCCTCTCACTACGCTGAGCGACGGGAGACCGCACGGACCAGGACAGATCGGGAGACCATGGCCCTCGAGCTCGACATCGACCGCATCCGCCAGTTCCTCGGCGAAGGTGTCCGCGACAAGGTCTACCCGGGCGCCGTCTGGGCCGTCGGTGACCGCTCCGGAAGCATGGCCCTCGGCACCCCGGGGGTCCTGGATCCCGACCAGCCCGACGAACCGATGCGGCACGACACCGTCTTCGACGTCGAAGGCCTGACGGAGGTCCTCGCGGTGTGGTCGTCCATCGGATCCCTCGTCGAAGTCGGCAAGCTGCACCTCGACGAGCAACTGGGTGCCTTCTGGTCCGAGGCGCGCGGTCATCCGCTGGGCCGGGTGAGCACGCGCCACCTGCTCACCCATACGGCAGGCATTCCGCTCCGGACCGACCTGTCGAACCTGTACGGCACCGACCCCCAGGACATCCGCGACGGCGTCCTCCACGACGCCGTGCGTCGCCCGCCCGGGGAGGCCGTGGAATACACCGACCGCGCCGCCCTCGTCCTCGGCTATCTCGCCGAAGAACTCTCCGGCCGGAGCCTGGACGACCTCGCGGCCACCGAAGTCTGGCAGCCCCTCGGTATGACCCACACCCGCTACGGCCCCTTGCCCGACGCATCAGCCGCCCGCTGCGCGCCGACCGAGGTCGACGACATCAAGGGGTCCCGCCTGAGGGGTATCGCCCACGCCTCGTCGGCGCGCCTGCTCGGCGGCGTCTGCGGCGTCTCAGGGGTGTTCTCCGTCCTCCCCGACCTCGCGGCCTTCCTGCGCCACCTGCTCCAGCCGGCACGGGACGCAGGCCGACCGGGCTTCGGCACCGCCTGGATCACGGAGTCACTGCGCACCCAGACCGGTGCACTTGTCCCCGCCGGCGGACTGTTCTGGCACCCGGCCCAGGGAACGGCTCCCGGAGTCGACGACATCTGGGAGCACTACGGCTCCGGCGCAGCAGGCGCATGGCTGTCTCCCCAGCAGGGCCGCTGGGCGGTCCTGCTGACCAACGCGCGCTACTACACCAGGGATTACGGATCCCTCGTCCACGTCCGCAACACGTTCCGGTCGCTCGCCTTCGCCTGACCGCGCCCCGTGACCGCGGGCGCATTTCCGACGCCGACGCGAGCCGTGTCGGCCTGTACGAGGGGGCGCCGAGGTCGCGTTCGCCGTCGCACAGGCCACCGGTTGCCTCGGCACGACCGCAGCCGGCCGACGCACCCACGGCCTCAGTTCATCTTTCCGGTCCGGGCGTCGTGCCACAGGTCGACGCCGCCGTCGACGGCGTACGTGTCGATGTCGGCCAGCTCCTCCGCGGTGAACTCCAGGTTCTCCAGAGCGGCGACGTTCTGCTCGAGCTGTTCGGTACGCGACGCACCGATGACCAGCGAGGTGACCCGCTTGTCACGCAGTGCCCAGGCGAGTGCCATCTGCGCCAGGGTCTGCCCACGGCGCTGAGCGATCGCGTTGAGTGCGCGGAGCCTGTCCACCATGTCGTCCGACAGCCAGTCCGTGTCGAACGACGTGCCGGCCGCGGCCCGCGAGTCCTCCGGGATGCCGTCGAGGTAGCGCCCGGTGAGCAGGCCCTGCGCCAGCGCCGTGAACCCGATGACGCCGAAGCCCTCCTCCTGCGCCGCGTCGAGCAGCCCGTCCGTCTCGATCCAGCGGTTCACCATGCTGTACGACGGCTGGTGGATGAGCAGGGGCGTGCCCAGTTCCCGCAGGATCGCGGCGGCCTGCCGGGTGCGCTCGGCGTCGTAGGAGGAAATCCCGACGTACAGGGCCTTTCCCTGGCGGACGGCGGTGTCGAGCGCGCCCATCGTCTCCTCCAGGGGCGTGCTCGCGTCGAGGCGGTGGGAGTAGAAGATGTCGACGTAGTCGAGGCCGGTGCGCCGCAGGGACTGGTCGAGGGAGGCCAGCAGGTACTTGCGGGAGCCTCCGCCCTGGCCGTAGGGGCCGGGCCACATGTCCCAGCCGGCCTTCGTGGAGACGACCAGCTCGTCCCGGTACGGAGCGAGGTCCTGCTTCAGCAGCCGCCCGAAGTTGAGTTCCGCGGAGCCGTAGGGCGGCCCGTAGTTGTTGGCCAGGTCGTGGTGGGTGATTCCGAGGTCGAAGGCGCGCAGCGCGATGTCCCGCTGGCTGTCGAACGACCGGTCGTCACCGAAGTTGTGCCAGTAGCCCAGCGACAGGACGGGCAGGTCGAGGCCCGAACGCCCGGTGCGCCGGTAGCGCATCGTGCCGTTGTACCGCTCGGGATCCGCGACGTGGTTCATGGGGGTCTCCGCAGGTGACAGTGGGTTTCATGCCGTTCGTGGGGCGAACGTGCCTACTGTGCCCTGGCGCGATTCCCGAGTCCAACAGCTCACGCACATCGCATTCATCGGTGTCACTTCTCAAAGAGAGCCCCGCGGAGCAGGCCGTGGCCGCCGCCCAGCCCGACCTCTGCGGTGGGCATGGAGGCCGTGGCGGCTGTGCGGGGACGGCGCGTGCGCCCCGTCCCCGCGTACTCTCCTGGTGGTCAGACGGCCGCCGTGAAGGTGTAGTGCCCGGCCGGCAGATGGTAGGTCGCCGGGCCCGTCGGGACGGCCTGTGCCGGGGCGACGACCGACTCCGGCCGTGAGGTGGGCACGGTGACGGCTGCGGAGGTGTTGACGGGCACGGTGACGTGGAGCCTGAGCCGGCCGCCGGAGACGGCCCAGTTGCTGGCCGCGCTGCCGTACGGGGTGTCGTAGGTGCTGACGGCGGAGGTCAGGCCGCCGCCGGGCAGCGGCGCGATGCGCAGGGAGGCGTAACCGGGGCTCGCGGGGCCGAGGCCGCCGACCTGGCGGTAGAGGAAGTCGCCGACCGAGCCGAGACCGTAGTGGTTGAAGGAGTTCATGCCCGGGTCGTTGAACGAGCCGTCGGTGCGGATGCCGTCCCAGCGCTCCCAGATCGTGGTGGCCCCGTGGTCGATCATGTAGCCCCAGCCCGGGAAGGCGCGTTGCAGTAGAATCCGGTACGCGGTCTCGACATGACCGTGGTCCGCCAGCACGGGCAGCAGGTTCTCCACGCCGAGGAAGCCGACGCTGAGGTGTCCGTCCGTGGCAGCGACCTTGGCGGCGAGCTTGTCCGCGGCGGCCCGGACCAGGGACGCGGGCAGCAACTCGAAGGCCAGGGCCAGCACATAGCCGGTCTGGGTGTTGCCGCGGACCGTGCCGTCGTCCGAGACGAAGCGGGCGCGGAAGGCGGCTGTGACCTGGTCGGCGAGCTGCCCGTAGGCGGTGGCCTCGGCGCTGCGGCCGGTGGCAGCCGCCATGCGCGACACAAGGCGGGCCGACCAGGCGAAGTAGGCCGTGCAGATGAGGTCCTGGGCCGTGTTGTCGTCGACGTTGAGCCAGTCGCCGAAGGTCTGCTGATCGCGTATCAGGTCACTGCCGGACGTGGCGCGCAGGTAGTCGACCCACTGGGCCATCGCCGTGAAGTGCCGGTCCGCGACGGTGAGATCGCCGAAGCGCTGCCACACCGTGTAGGGAATGACCACCCCCGCGTCCCCCCAGCCGGCCGTGCCGGAGCCGCCGATCACCGCGGGCGCGACATCGGTGAAGGCACCGTTCGCCTGCTGGGCGTCCGTGAGGTCGTCGACGAACTTGGTGAGGAGGGCGTGCGTGTCCAGGTTGAAGGTGGAGGTCGCGCAGAAGGCGGCGATGTCGCCCGTCCAGCCCAGACGCTCGTCCCGCTGGGGGCAGTCGGTCGGGATCGAGAGCATGTTGCTGCGCTCACCCCACACGATGTTGTGCTGGAGCTTGTTGAGGAGCGCGTCGGACGCGCTGAACGTGCCCGGCTGCCGGGCGTCCGTCCACACCGCTCGACCGGTGACGGTGGTGGCGTCGGGCCGGAAACCGGACGGCAGGCCGCTGAGTTCGACGTAACGGTAGCCGTGGACGGTGAACCGGGGTTCGTACGTCTCCACGCTCCCGGTGCCGGCGAGGGTGAAGGAGTCGGTGGCCTGGGCGGCGCGCAGGTTGGTCGTGTAGAGCGTGCCGTCGGGGTTGAGGACCTCGCCGTGCCGGACGGTGACCGTGGTGCCCGCGTCGCCGCGGACCGCGACGCGGTTCCAGCCGGCGAAGTTCTGCCCCAAGTCGAAGATCCACACCCCCGGCCGCGGCTCTGTCACCGACAGCGGACGGAATTCCTGCTGCACGGTGACACCATTGTCGACCTGCGCCACCAGTGGCGGGACGGGCCCGTCGTGAACGGCGACGGCCGTCCAGCCGCTGTCGTCGAAGCCCGGCGAGTCCCAGCCCTCGACGTGCAGGCGCGCGTCGTAGGTCTCGCCCTGGTACAGATCGTCCGCCGTGATCGCGCCGGTGGCCGTCTTCCAGCTCCGGTCCGTCGTCACCAGCTGGGTGGATCCGTCGGTGTAGGTGATGAGCAGCTGTGCGCCGTAGAACGGCTGTGTGCCGTAGTGCCGGCTGCCGGCGAAGCCCAGGTTGCCCGAGTACCAGCCGTTGCCGAGCCAGGCGCCGAGCACGTTGGCGCCCCGCCGGATGTGCGCGGTGACGTCGAACACCTTGTACTGAAGGCGCTTCGCGTAGTCGGTCCACCCGGGGGCCAGCACGTCGGCGCCGACCTTCGCGCCGTTGAGCCGTGTCTCGTGAAGACCGAGCGCGGTGGTCAGCAGCCGTGCGGAGGCGACCCGCCCGCGCACGCTGAAGTTCTTGCGCAGCATCGGCGCCGGCCCCGCGACCTGGACGTTCGATCCCCACGGACCGCTGCCGTACGGGGCGAGCGCGCGTGCGGCGGGCCAGGCGCTGTCGTCGTATCCGGGGCTCTGCCAGTCCGCGGGCGGGTCCTGGTGCGACCTCCACGCATCATCCGTGACCACGGTCGGGCCGCCCGTCACCGTGAGCTTGGCGATGAGTCCCGCCGGGGAGAGGGTCGTGTTCTGGCTCGCGACCGCGAGGGTGTTGTCGCCGCTCTTGAGATACGCGGTGACATCCACCGTCGCGGCGTTCTTCCACGAGTCGGTGACGCGTCGTGAGGTGCTCACCCGGGTTCCGTTGACCCAGACGTCGGCGGTGTCGTCCCCGGTGACGATCAGGCTCGCGGCGGCGGGGGCGTTCGCCAGAGTGAAGGTGCGCCGGAAAGAACGGGTCGCCACGGGCGCTTCGGACGCGGGATCGCCTTCGGGGTACCAGATCCAGGTGGCCCCCGAAAGGTCCGGTCCCGGCGGCCGCCCGATGAACGCGGCGGACCACTCCTGCGCGGGCGCCAGCAGCCCGGTCTCGAACCACTTCGGCTTGCTCCACGCGGCCGCCCGGCCCTGCGTGTCCCAGACACGCACCCGCCAGAAGTAGCGGGTCAGGCTCTTCAGGGGCACGCCGGCGTAGGCGATGTCGACCTGCCGGTCGGACGCGACATGCCCGCTGTCCCACAGCTCACCGGAGCCGTCGGCCGTGGCCGAGACCTGGATCCGATAGCCGCCCTGACGCTGCTGCCGCTCCGCCGAGTCGAGGACCCAGCCGAAGCGCGGGTGTGCCGCGTCCACGCCCAGGGGGAGGGCGCGATGCTCCACCGTGCAGGCGGCCACGCTCAGCGGGGACGGGGACGAGAGGTCGGGAGCGGCCACCCGGGAGTACCAGGGGGCCGTTCCGTAGGCGCCGAGATCCCGGGCGGCCGGCCAGCCGGCGTCGGCGAAGCCGGGCTGTTCCCATCCCGCGGGCACGTCCTTGCCCGCCGACCAGCGGCCGTCGGTGACGACATCGGTCGTGCCGCCGGTGGTCCGCACGCGGATCCGTCCTATGACGCCGGCCGCGCCGCCCTCGGTCCGGCTCGCCAGCGCGATGGTGTTGGTCCCCGCGGTCACGGCGGCCCGCAGGTCCACGTACAGGGCGTCGCGCCAGGACCGGGCGACTCTGGGGGAGCCGGCGAGGGGTCTCCCGTTGAGCCATACGTCGACGGAGGCGTCGCCGGTGACGACGAGCTGCGCGTCGGTCACCTCGCCCTCGGCGACGGTGAAGCTCGTGCGGAAGTAGCGGTGTCCGGCGGGGGCGTCGGAGCCCGGACCGCCTTCCGGGTGCCAGATCCAGTGGGCCGGGGAGAGTCCGACGGGTCCGACCGGGGGTGTTCCGGTGGCCGCCTGGGCGCGGTCGGCGAACGTGCCGACAGCACCCGCGGCGAGAGCACCCGCTGCCAGCGCCGACGCCGTGCCGAGGAAGCCGCGTCTGCTGACCGGGGATTCCTCGTGAGGCGTGCGCGAGCCGGAGTCGGGCGAATCGGGTGAGCCGGGGGTGGGGGGTGTGGTCTGACTGGCCAACGGAGTACTCCTTCACACGCGTCGGGCGAAGCAGGGCGGCTCGGTGAGCGGCGGACGCGGACGGGAGGTCCCGTCCGGTCGCGGTCTGCGGCGGGTCGGACGATCGTCGGTGTTCGTGGCAGGTGACCGACTGAGCGCGAGGGTGCCTGGAGGATTGAATCGTTTCAAACCGTTAATGCGGTGGAAATGTATGAGAGTTGATGAGCGGCGTCAATAGGGTGGCGCATCGTTTCATCGACACACTCGCGCACCCCTGAGCGAGGCGACCGAGCACGCCCGAGGCGCCGGTCAGGGGGAGGTCCCGCCATCGCCGGTGCGGCCATGTCTCGTATCCAAACGCCCGTATGCAATAGGGCCGTTCGCTGAACAACTCGCTGCGCCGGCGCCGCCCTCGTCGGCCGCAGACCGACCGGACTCATCCCTCCCGCGCCGCAGCCGAAGCCCACGCGTGGCTGGCCGAATACGGCCTGCCCGGACGGACCGTGTTCGTTTCCCGCGCTTGTTCTTCGACCTTTGGCGGGGTTTCGGAGATGCCGGTAGGTTCTTCGCGGTGACTTTGACGGAGACGCAGGGCCTTGTGTCGATGACCGACGGGGCACAGTTGCGATGGGTGGCGCTGGGGGACACGAGTCGGCGGCCCGCGGTGATCCTGCTTCATGGCGGTCCGGGTCTGCCCGACTATCTGGGCGATGTCGCCTCCATGATCGGGGACCTCGCGCCTGTGTACCGGTACGACCAGCGTGGCACCGGCCGATCCCCGTGGCAGGGCCGCCATTCCTTGGCCCGGCATGTCGACGATCTTGCCGAGCTGCTCAAGGCATGGGACGTGCCCAAAGCCGTGCTGATCGGCCACTCCTACGGCACCGATCTGGCGAGCCGGTTCTGTCTGAGGCACTCTGACCGGGTGGCCGCAATGCTGCTGATGTGCGGGCCGTTCACCGGTGATTGGCGGACCGGGTACCGGGCGGAACGCAGCCGCCGCATGTCCGCCGCACAGCGGGCGCGGCTCCGGGCATTGGAGGAACTGCCGCAGCGCACGGAGGAGCAGGAAGCCGAGCTGCTCACGCTGGCCTGGTTCACCGACCACGCCGATCCCGACCGCGGATGGCACTGGGCTGCCCAGGGGGCTCGGCAGCGGCGCCCGGTCAACTGGTCCATGAACGGCGAACTCGGCAGGGAAGGACGTGCGGATCCGCTCGACGAGCACGTTGCCGATCTGCGTGCGTGCCTGCCCGTGAGGGCGGAGCTCCTGGGCGGGTCCGCCGATCCCCGTCCTGTGTCGGCGCTCGAATCACTCGCGCTCCGGCTCGCTCGTCCGCTGACCCGGGTAGAGGGTGCGGGGCATGAGCCCTGGTTGGAGCAGCCCGACGCTGTGCGAGCGCACCTTCGGCGATTCGTCAAAGGTGCCGTGGACGCGTAGGGCTTCGACGGTTCACCGGCCGGACTCGTCCCCGCCTGTCGACACCGACCCCGGCATCGCGTTGGCACCGTCGGAGTCTTCGTGCCCGCCTGCCCCGTGCTGTCAGGGCACCGGCCGTCGGGGGCGGGTACCAGCCGCGGCCACCCACCGGAAGAACCGGCCGCGGGAGCACCGGCGGACCGGTGGGGGATTCCACCGGTCCGCCGTGCGGGAAGGCTCCGCGGTGATCAGCAGTACAGGTTGCTGCCGGGGCTGACCCCGAGGATGGAGGTGATGCGGTTGTAGGCGTCGACGCGGCTCTGGACCTGGGCCGGGTTGCGGCCGTCGCACTCGAGGGAGCCGTTGATGGAGCGGATGGTCTGGCCGAAGCCGGCGCCGTTGACCATGGCGTTGTGCGGGGTCATCGTGCCCGGGCCGGTCTGGGTGTTCCAGTACCACAGGCCGGTCTTCCAGGCGACGGCCGCGTCGTTCTGGACCAGCCAGGGGTTGTCGAGGAGGTCGATGCCGAGCGCGTCGCCGGCCGCCTTGTAGTTGAAGTTCCAGCTGAGCTGGATGGGGCCGCGCCCGTAGTAGGCGGCCTGTCCGGCCGGGCAGCCGTAGGACTGGCTCCAGTCGCAGTACGTCGGGTAGTTGGCGGTGTTCTGCTCGACCACGTACACCAGCCCGCCGGTCTCATGACTGACGTTGGCGAGGAAGGCGGCGGCTTCCTGCTTCTTGACGGTGTCGGAGCCGGTGTTCGCGAAGCCCGGGTAGGCCGACAGGGCGGCGGTCAGGCCGCTGTAGCTGTAGAACGAGTTCCGGCTCGGGAAGATCTGGTTGAACTGGGCCTCACTCACCACGAAGCCCGAGGGATTGCCGCCGCCACCGCCGCTCGCGGGGGCGCTCCACTTCTGGTTCGCGCCGCCCGAGCAGGTCCAGATCTGCAGCCGGGTGCCGTTGGCCGAGTTGTTGCCGGTCACGTCCAGGCACTTGTTGGCCTGTGGGTTGACGATGTCGTGGGCCGAGCTGACGGCCCACTGCTGGGCGGCGGAGCCGTTGCAGTCGTAGAGCTGGACCGTCGTGCCGTCCGCGGTGCCGCCACTGGTGACGTCCAGACACTTGCCGAGCGCGCGCAGAGTGCCGTCGCCGTTGTTGGACCAGCTCTGGGCACCGGTGCCGTTGCAGTCGTAGAGCTGGACGGCGGTGCCGTTGGCGCTGTTCGCGCCGGCCACGTCGACGCACTTGCCGGCCAGCCCGGTGATCTGGCCGGTCGCCGCCTGGGCCGGGGCGACGGTGAACAGGGCGGACAGGACGGCGGCGAGGACGACGGCCAGCGTCAGCCGGCCGAAGGCGCCGCGCCCGCGGAGGCGGGACATGAGGAGAGGAAGGCGCATGGAGAGCTGCTCCTGACGTGAAACGAGGGGGTGAGAGCGCGTGACCGGCCTGCGGGGGCAGACGTCTCAGCCGAGGACCTGCTGGGTCACGACGATGTGTCCGGCGTCGGGGTCGAGGACGCCGCCGAGCCGGCTGAACGCGCCGTCGGTCAGATCAAGGCACTTGGGCTCCTGCGGAGTCTGGACGAACGTGCCGCGGTCGTTGACCCGTACGGTCAGGGACCGGCCGTTGGCGACGTTGGTGACCTGGACGCGCGTACCGAAGGGCAGTTGGGGCTGGCGGGAGAGGGAGGTGGCGACCGTGTCGGCGTTGTTGTCGAAGACCTCGCCGCTGGCGGTCAGGGCGCCGGGCGGTTGGGGGCCGTAGTGCGTGGCCCAGCATTGTTCGCCGCCCTGTTCCGCGGGAGCGTTCCACTTCTGGTTGTCGGCGCCGGTGCAGGTCCAGATCTGAATCCGCGCACCGTTCGCGGAGGAGCGGTCGGTGACGTCGAGGCACTTGTTCGCCGCGGGGTTGACGATGTCGTGGGCGGCGGTGACGGTCCATTGCTGGTTGGCGGCGCCGGTGCAGGACCACAGCTGGACCTTGGCGCCGTCAGCGGTGGAGTTGGCGGTGACGTCGAGGCATTTGCCCAGGGCGCGCAGGGTGTTGTCGGCGCCTGGGGTCCACTGCTGGGCGCTGGTGCCGTTGCAGTCGTAGAGCTGCACCGGGGTGCCGTCGGCAGAGTTGGCGCCGGCGACGTCGAGGCACTTGCCGGCGAGGCCCGTGACCGTGCCGGTCGCCGCGGCCGCCGGTGCCGCGGTCAACGGACTGATCGACAAGGCCAGCAGGGCTATGAGAGGAGTTCCGCGTAACGCGGTGGTGAGGAAGGAAGAGTGAGCAGCCATGGGGGGTGAGGAAGCCTTTCCGAGGTGGCACGTTGGTGTGGCGGACACCGACAGGACGCACGCCAGGAAGACCTGACATCGGGAAAGCTAAAGGTCTATACCAAGTCCGTCAAGATGTGAACATGACATGCGCGATGCCGCACTGCCGCGGCATCGGAGGTCTCGTCGGTTCTGCCTTCGGCGAGGTCCAAACCGGCGCTCGTAGCGTCGGCCCGGCTGGCGGAGTCGTCGGCCTGTGGGCCAGTGATCGCGTGCGCCGTTGGGGGAGTGGCACCTGCGGACAGCATCTCCTCAGTGCTGCGTGAGGAGGCATGTGATGGCCAGTGAGTTCCAGCGGAACAAGCTTCGGGCGATGTTCGACGCGTTCGACGCCGACGGCAACGGTTACCTGGAGGAGGAGGATTTCGCGGCGCTCGCGGTCCGTTGGGGCCGGCTGCCGCGTGTGAGGGCGGAGTCGGAGCTGGCGGTGCGGGTGGAGAACGTGATGAGAGGGTGGTGGCAGCAGCTGTCGGCCGCTGTCGACGCGGACGGGGACGGCCGGATCGACATGGATGATCTCCTTGCCATGGTCGACCTGTTGCCTTCCGTCCCGGAGGCTGTCACCGCCACGGCCGACACCGTCTTCGACGCGGTGGACGAGAACGGCGACGGGCGGATCAGCCGCGGCGAACACAAGCGCTTGATCGACACATGGCACGGACAGGCCATCGAGACCGGGGAGGTGTTCGACCGCCTCGACCAGGACGGCGACGGCTACCTCAGCCGCCCGGAGTTCGCCGCCCTGTGGACCCAGTTCTGGACCAGTGACGACCCCAGCGAACCCGGCAACCTGATGTGCGGTGAACCGCCCCAGGTTTGGTAGACGTCCTTGGCGACTCTGATCGAACAGGCCGGTAGTCGACTCCTGGCGGACGCCGAGGCCTGTTCGGGGCCAAGGCCTGTTCGGGGCCGGCGACGAAGCTCTCGCCGGCACGGAAGGGAGAGTAGATCGCACGGGCCCGGGACATCACCCTCCCGCGCCTCGGACGGGAGGCGGGTCCGTGACACCGCCCCCCGTCGCGGTGGACCTCTTCAACCATCCAGGTGTGGAACTCCAGTCGCGGGGCAGACGGAGGTTCGCTCGGCGCGGTCCCGCGTCGAAGAGTGGCGCACGACGCCACCTGTGCAACCTGTGCCTCGCGGTGGCGCCGACGCGCCCGCGAGCCGAGCTTGGGGGAGTGGGAATCGTCATGATTCTTCCGGCGGAGAAGGAACTGCGTGCCGCACTGGCCCGGTTCGCCGACGCGCGCATCGAGCACGACGTTCGCCCCAGCGGCCGCACCAGCCGCCTGCTGGAGGACGCCACGTACACGCTGTGCGTGATGACCGGAGCGACCGACGCGGAGCAGGCCCTGCACGCGGCGGACACCCTGTTGCAGGGCTACCGCTCCGGCCAGGGGGGAAGCGCCCGCGAGGACGAGACCCTGGCCGCGTAGGCACGACCCCTCCAACTCCGCCGCCCCGCCGAAGGCCTACCGCTTCGGGTGAGCAGACCGCAGGAGCGTGGCCATGAGCGTGCCGGCCAGCCACTCCTCGTACGTGTCGGCCGACCAGCCCCGCCCCGCTGTGAGCTGCGTGTACAGCTGCGGCCCGGCCAGCGCCCAGAGGCCGTCCGCAAGGTGCGCCGGATCCGCTTCCGGCCCACCGCGCGTTCCGGTTCCGTGCTGCCGTGCTGCCGTGCTTCCGCACGACGTCCCGGGCCGCGCAGGATCGGGCGGGTTCCTCCTGGACGGCGGTCCCTTCCAGCGGAGTTTCCGTCGGATCGTCAGGAGCGCGACCACATAGCCGGCGATCGGCGCGGCCCACCGGGAGCACGTCGCCTCGCCCGGCCCACTCGGCGCTAGGCTGATCCAGGAGGTGCCAAGTGGCCCAGGCTGAGCGGAAGTTGGACGAGGTCCCGGAATCCACGACCGTTGTGGTGATCGGCGCGGGCCCGGCCGGGCTGACCGTCGCCAGTCTGCTGCGCAGATGCGGCGTCGACAGCATCGTCCTGGAGCGCCGTAGCCGCCAGCACGTGGCACAGCGGCAGCGGGCCGGCATCGTGGAGAGCCGCGCGGTGCGGATGTTCGCGTCCTGGGGGCTGGCCGACCTGGTGCTGGGCGGCCCACCCCACGACGGCATCCTGGAGTTCCGGGTGGACGGCAAGAGCCACCTCGTCGACGACAGCGACGGATCCGAGGGCCCCGGGGCGCGTCTGTGCCCCCAGCAGGTCCTGGTCCAAAAGCTCACCGCCACCCACCTCGCCGACGGCGGCGAGGTGCGCTACGAGACGGCCGACATCACCCTCCACGATCTGACCGGCGACCGCCCCACCGTCAGCTACCGCTCCGCCGACGGCACCGTGCACACGATCACCTGCGCCTTCGTCGCCGGCTGCGACGGCGAGCACGGCGTCACCCGCGCCGCCGTCCCCGACGGCCACCTCACCGCCCACACCTTCGACCACGGCATCGGCTGGCTCACCGTCCTGGCCGACGCCCCGCCCCCGGCCCACCCGCTGCTCGCCGTCAGCCCGCACGGCTTCGCCGCACACTTCCCCCGCGGACCGCACAGCAGCCGCTACTACCTCCAGTGCCCGCCCGACGACCACCCGGGCGCCTGGCCCGACAGCCGCGTCTGGGACGCGCTGCGCACCCGGCTCGCCGACCCCGCCCTGACCGCGGGCCCGATCACCGACCGCGAGACCTTCCGGCTGCGCAGCCTCGTCCACGACCCCATGCAGTACGGCCGCCTGTACCTCGTCGGGGACGCCGCCCACATCGTGTCCCCCATGGGCGGAAAAGGCATGAACCTCGCCCTGTACGACGCCGATCTCCTCGCCCGCGCCGTCCGCGACCACGTCCAGCACCACGACGACACCGGCCTGCGCACCTACTCCGAGCGCTGCCTGCGGCGCGTGTGGAGCGACCAGGAGTTCTCCCACTGGCTGACCCGCACGGTCCACGACGCCGGCGACGACACCCACTGCGGCCCCTTCCTGCGCAACCTGGCCCGCGCCCGCCTCGACCGCCTCTTCACCTCCCAGACCGCCGCACAGGCCTTCGCGGAACTCATGACCGGCCTCGACCCGGCCCAGGACCACCCCGCGGCCACGGGCCGCTGACCACGACGGGAACGCACGGACGGCGAAGCGCCGACGAGGCGGGAGATCCTCGGCTGCCCAGCAGGTCTCTCGGCTAGGCTTGCCGCCGGTCGCCCGACTGGGGCTGCAGCGAGGCCGGGAGAGAAACTTCGTGGTGAAGGTCCTGATCGCCGGGGGAGCCGGTTACATCGGCAGCACGGTCGCCTCGGCCTGCCTGGACGCAGGCATCACCCCCGTGATCCTCGACAGCCTGGTTCGGGGCCGCCGCGAGTTCACCGAGGGCCGCACCTTCTACGAGGGCGACATCGCGGACGGGGCACTGGTCGAACGGATCTTCTCGGAGCACCCGGACATCTCCGCGGTGGTGCACTGCGCGGCACTGATCGTGGTGCCCGAGTCCGTCGCGGACCCGATCGGCTACTACGAGGCCAACGTGGCCAAGAGCCTGGCCTTCGTCGGCCACCTGCACCGCAACGGCTGTGACCGCATCGTCTTCAGCAGCTCGGCTTCCATCTATCAGGCCGAGGACGGCTCGCCCGTCGACGAGGACTCGCCGCTGGCGCCGCAGAGTCCCTACGCACGGACCAAGGCCGTCTGCGAGGAGATGTTCGCCGACATCGCCGTGGCGGGGCCGCGCGTGTTGTCTCTGCGCTACTTCAACCCGGTCGGGGCCGACCCGGAACTGCGGACCGGGCTCCAACTCAAGCGGCCGAGTCATGCCCTGGGCGTGCTCATCACGGCGCATGAGGAAGGCCGTCCGTTCCCGGTCACGGGGACGGACTACCCGACACGCGACGGCTCGGGCATCCGGGACTACGTGCACGTCTGGGACCTCGCCGCGGCACACATCGCGGCGATCGAGCGTTTCGACTCCATCCTCGTGGGGTCGAGGCGCTCGATCGCGATCAACCTGGGCACCGGCTCGGGAACCACGGTTCGGGAACTGTGCGCCGCGTTCAACGACGTCGTCAGTACGCCCCTGGTAACCATCGACACCGACCGGCGGCCCGGTGACGTCGCCGGGAGCTACACGAAGAGCGACCGGGCGGCCGAGCTGCTGGGGTGGACACCGAAGCTGTCCCTGGAGGACGGCATCCGGTCCGCCCTGGACTGGATGCCGGTGCGCGACGAACTGCTGAAGGACTGAAGGCTGACGCAGGGGGCGAGCGTTGACGCATGGGCTGCCCCCTCTCCGGTGAACGGGCCGGAGGGGACGCCGAGTTCGTCCCTGCCGAGCAAGCCGACGCGGCCGTAGCGGGGGTCCGTCTTCGACGGCTGCCTCTCGTCGCCGGCAGGCGAAGATCTTGCAAGTGGCGTTTCGAAGCGATGTCCATTCATGCTCGTGGGGAGGACATGCGCCATCTTGAACCGCCGGGGCGACCACACCCTGCGCGTCTCCTCGGAGAACCCCGCCCCGAACGCCGAACTCGTCGCAGGCTCCGGCTACATGCCCTTCCGGCAAGGACGGCAGGACCGGCTGGAAGAACGCCACCACCGTTCCCCGCTCGGCACAGCGCGACCAGCCTCGGTCCCGGTCACGCCTGGGGGACACCGCACGACCTCCCTGGGGCGGCGGCACAAAAGGTCCGTACCGGTTGCGTCAAGGGTTGCAGAAACGGGCCTACTTGGGACCGTCTGTGCGGTCGGAAACTGAATGCGGTGGGCGCATGGTGCGCGGGGCCGGCGCCGAGACCAGCACCGTGTCGTAGGCAAGGCCGCAACCCGATTGCTTTCAGCTTCAGTTGTTGACGGCGGACACCGATGGGTCTACAACCCGAGGGAGCGCTCTCCCATCTGCTGTTGCTCCATCCCCACGCACGCCGCCCCGGCTTGAGGAGACTCCGCATGCAGAGTTCCGCCAGCGCACCCACCCGCAGACCACCGGCCGGCGCCGCAGGCCCACGCCTGGCTCTCGGCCTGGTCGTCGTCCTGGTCGCCGCCTTCTTCGCGGTCGTCGCACCGTCGCCCGCGCACGCCGCCGACCAGTTGCTGTCCCAGGGCAAGCCGGCCACCGCCTCCTCGACCGAGAACGGGTCCTTCCCCGCGAGCGCGGCGGTCGACGGCAACACCGGCACCCGCTGGTCCTCGGCCTTCGCCGACCCGCAATGGCTACGGGTCGACCTCGGGTCCGTCCAGCAACTCAGCCGCGTCACCCTGAACTGGGAGGCCGCCTACGCGACCGCCTTCCAGATCCAGACCTCCACCGACGCCACCACCTGGACCACCGTCTACTCCACCACCACCGCCACCGGCGGAACCCAGAACCTCGCCATCACCGGCAGCGGCCGCTACGTCCGCGTCTACGGCACCGCGCGGGGCACCCCCTACGGATACTCCCTGTGGGAGTTCCAGGTCTACGGCCCCGGCAGCACCACCCCGCCGGACGACTTCTGGGGCAGCACCAGCGACATACCCGCGGCGAACAACGCCGTCGAGGTGAAGATCCTGAATCGCACCAACGGCAAGTACCCCGACAGCCAGGTGTACTGGAGCTTCAACGGCCAGGTGCACTCCATCGCCGAACAGCCCTACCTCGACA
This sequence comes from Streptomyces sp. NPDC007157, assembly GCF_040634235.1. Lineage (NCBI taxonomy): Bacteria > Bacillati > Actinomycetota > Actinomycetes > Kitasatosporales > Streptomycetaceae > Streptomyces > Streptomyces sp. NPDC007157. Next base: position 5,592 of record NZ_JBEYFE010000003.1, on the reverse strand, counting down.
TGCCGGCCAACTCCGCGGGCCGCATGTACTTCTACCTGGGCTCGCCCAACAGCTCGTACTACGACTTCATCGAGTTCACGGTCGGCAACAACGTCTTCAACGGCAACACCACCCGGGTCGACGCCTTCGGCCTGAAGCTGGCCATGCGCCTGCACACCAAGGACGGTTACGACGCCGAGGTCGGCGAGAACCGGCAGACCTTCGCCGAGGACCGCGCCACCACCTTCCAGCGCTTCACCGACGCGGTGCCCAGCCAGTTCAAGGTGCTGGCCCAGACCCAGGCCCCTTACCGGATCATCGCGCCCGGCAGCGACCCGAGCTTCCGCGCGGGCGGCGCCAACGCGAACTACTTCACCTCGTACGCCCAGTCGGTGGGCGTGAACGCGGCCACCTCCGACATCTTCGGCTGCGCCGCCTCCCTGGCAGCCAACCCGAACATGTGCGCCGCCCTCAACCGCCACGTCGCCACCCTGCCGGCCTCCCAGCAGTCCGACCCCACCCAGTTCTACACGGCGGCACCGGCGAACTACTACGCCAAGTTCTGGCACGACAACGCCATCAACCACCTCGCCTACGGCTTCCCCTACGACGACGTGGCGGGCCAGTCCTCCTTCGTCTCCCACGCCAACCCGCAGTGGCTCCTGGTCGCCGTCGGCTGGTAACCGATCCGGTGGCGCGGACGCCGAACCCCCACTGATCCCCCGACCGGTGGGCCCTGCCGGGTCACACCCGACCCGGCCGGACCCGCCGGCTGCGGAGTTCGAGACCCCGAACAACGGCACCGTCCGCGGGGCTCCTGGCCGACGAAGGGGTGAGTGGGGGAAGCCATGCACGGTAGCGACGGCCGTGGGCGTGGCCGCCCGCCCGCCGGCCGCCGCCCGCCGGCAGGCCTCCACGGCGAGCCAGGGCGGGTGAACTCACCCGTTGCGCAGCCTCGTCCACGTGTTCGGGCCGATGATGCCGTCGGCGGCCAGGCCGCGACTGGTCTGGAATGACTTGGCGGCACTGGTGGTGAGGGGACCGAAGGCGCCGTCGACTCCCCTCGGGCCCACGTAGAAGCCCCAGAGCTGGAGCAGGCACTGGGCCTCGCGCACCGTGTCCCCGGCGGCGCCCTCCCGGATCGTGGGCGGCGTGAGCCGGTTGTCGAAGCCGCAGAAGGCGGGATCGTCCACTGCTGAGGCGCCTGCGGCACGGACCGGGGCAGTGGCGGCGGGCGGCGTCCGCGCGGGAGCGGGAGCCGCGGCGGCGACAGCGGCCGCGGCGGCCAGCACGAGGGCGGCGACAGAGGTTGTGAGACCTCGTGTGATCTGCATGATGCTCCTTCGGTGGTGACCGGCACCGGGTCGAGTGGCCGAGCGGCCCTCAACGGAACCGCCCCGAACGTGTGCACACCAAGAGTGACTGATCGATCACGTAGCGCTACAGGGCGTAAGGGGTGGCGCGCGGAGCAGAGCGACGCCGACAGGCGGCCACCCCCCTGCGGGTGTGGACCCAGCTCACCCGGGCGTGATCCCGAAACAGGGTGCGTACGCCGTCACTCCAGGCGTGGCCTCTTCGGCGAGGCCGCGCCCCTCTTCCACACGGCCGGTACGAGGATTCACTCTTTCGCCCGCATCTCGATGAACTCGCACGCCAGGATGTGGCCGGAGGCGCTGATGCGGAAGTGCGGCCAGCATCTCGGTGAAGGGCCGAGACCCCGGATCTCGAACGGGTTGACCGACCCCGCGTGACCAATGTGGCCGGAAGGCTCACGAAGTCTGTGAAGTCCTCCCGTAGGTACCGCGAGTCGGACGGCTTCAGCCGGATCTGCTGACGGCTGTCGGCCCACCAGATCTCGATATCGGCAGTCGTGCCTTCCAGCGGCCAGTCCTCGCTCCGATCGGGATCGCCGGCCGGGCGACGTACGAGTGCCACCGGCAGGTCGAGGTCGCGTGGGGTCAGCTGCCGCATGGCGAGGGGGTGTCCGGTCGGTGCCGGGCACCCCCTCACCGGGTCAGCGCGTCACCGTACGACGACCTGGGCGTCGCCCGTGACGCCGCCGGAGGTCACCGAGACGGTGACCGTGCCGGGGCGGTGGGCGGTCACGGCTCCGGTGGACGGGTCCACCGAGGCGATCTTCGGGTCCGCCGAGGACCACACGTGTGAGGCGGGGTCCGCGATCGGAATCGTGAGCGGTGCGATGTTGTCCCCGGCCACCTGGTCGCCGGTCGCGGTCAGGGTGACGTGGTCTCCCTTGGCGATCGGGTCCTCGGGGCCCTGGACGGTGATCGAGGCCAGCGCGGGCTCGACGGTGTACTGGAGGTCGCCGTCGTCACCGATCCGGATCAGCCCGAAGTGGTAGAAGCCGCCCTGGTCCGCGGGTGCGTACGCGGGCATCCCGAGGTCGGCGAAGGTGAACTGCGGGATGCCGCCCTTCTCCGCGGTGGTGCTGTGGCCCTCGGGGTCGAGGATCTGCTCGGCGAAGCCGCGGGCGTGACCGTACATCATGATCACGTGCTGCTTCGGGTGCGTCTGCTGGTAGCGCTGCACCAGCCGCAGATACATGCGTGCCTCCCAGCGGTCCGTGAACTGGCTGTTCGCGGCCGGGTGCGGGTCGTAGGCGGGCATGTGCGTGACGACCAGGACGTCCTTGGCGGTGGTGTCGGTCAACTGCTGGACCAGCCACGGGTACTGGGCGCCCTCGGGGTCCTGGAAGGGGTCCGAGGACTGGAGGCTGCCGTGCGAGTTGTCGGTGACGATGAGCCGCGCCGCGCCCTCGCTGTAGGCGTAGTGGGTGTCGCCGAAGGTGTCGCTGTAGTTGCCGTTCTCGGCGTCGGCGCCCTGGGTGATCTCGTGGTTGCCGACGATGTCCCGCCCGGGAACACCGAGGGCGTCCATCTTGGACTTGGCGAACTGGAGGTCGGCGAGTTTGCCGTCGTCGGACATGTCGCCGAGGAACTGGGCGCCGTCCGGCCGGGCCTGCGGGGTGAGCGTGGGCAGCCGCCCGGCGATGGAGTCCATCACGTTGCCGCTGACCGACTTCGGGTCGGAGGCGAGCAGGTGGGCGTCGTCACCGGTGAGCAGGGTGCTGCCGTGCCGGGCGAAGTCCGCCGAGTCCTCCTCGTACGAGAGCCACTTGGGGTTGTTCGGCACGGCGTGGTACTCGGGCACGGTCACCGGCCGCGGGGAGTACAGCGCCTGCAGACCGGCCACGTCGAGTGAGCCGCTGTAGGCGGTGCTCGGGCTGATGGCCAGGAAGTCGACGAAGCTGATGGTCAGCGGGAACTGCATGCCGGCCGGCAGCTGCGCGATGGCGAGGTGCCAGTCCTTCCAGGTGACGTAGGTCGGATACAGCGTGGTCGCCGAGCCGTTGACGCCGAGGTAGCGTTCGGCCAGCTCGATGCCGTTGCCGTCGCCCTTGATCCACATGCCGATGGCGGTCGGTACATGGCCGCCCGCGGTATCGGTCTTGAGGGTGACGTTCGGGGTGAGGACGAGTTGCTTCACGCCGGAGCCGGCCGGCATCGAGTAGTCGAGCTTCAGCGATCCGGACTCGGTGGAGCCGGGCGGTACGACCCCGGCGTCGGCGGTCAGCGTGGCCGGCTTGCCGGTCGTGTTGTTGCTGAGGCGCCAGTGGTCGAGGCTGTTCATCGGGTCGATGACCTTGCTGACGCTGCCGACCGCGATCGACGTGGTGCCGGTGGCACCCGCGACGCTCGCGGTCACCTCGGCGAGCCCGCCGTCGTCGGCGCTCGCGGTGAACAGGCCGTGGGCGTCCACGCCGCCGAGGTTCGCCGGGTCCGTCTTCCAGGTGGCCGCCTCTGCGGGGATCCGCACCTGGTCGCCGTCCTGGTCGGTGGCGGACAGGGCCAGCTGCTGGGTGGCGCCGTTGTCGAGGTCGGCCTGGTCCGGGGAGACGGTGAGGGACTTCAGCCTGCTGACGACCTCCAGCTTCTCGGAGGTGGACGCCTTGCCGTTCCAGGCGACGATCCGGCCGGTACCGGAGCGGTGCGGGGTGAGCCTGCCGTCCTCGTAGGTGGCCAGGCCCGCGGGCTCGACGCGCACATGGGTCTCGCCGTCCGCCGGGTTGGCGAACCGGTCGACGGAGTGCACCGGCAGCGGGATGGAGCCGCCGGTGACGGTGGTGACCGTCTCCCCGTCGTTCACGACCACCTTGGTGGCGGCACCCGGCTTCTTGGCCGTCGAGTAGAAGAAGATGCCGTTGGCGACCGGGCGTTCGGTGTTGCCGGGCAGGTCGGAGGGCGTGTTGACGACCTCGGCCCGGTCGGCGCCGGGGGCCCGGCTGACCATGCCGGTGGAGCCGCCGCCGTCGAAGAGCATTCCGGTGTACGCGCCGTGCGCGACCAGGTAGCCCGCGGCCTGCTCCGGGGTCACGCCGAAGGCGGTGTCGGAGCCGCCGTGGCCGTCGACGGCGACGACGATCGCGTGGCTGCCGTCCTTGGTGATGCCGACGGCGGTCTCCGGGTTGGCGCCGCTCGGCGGGGTGCCGGTCGGGTCGTGGTAGACCTTGCCGTCCTTGACGAGGGTGTCGACGCCGCTGATCAGCTGGATGACATCGTTATCGGGGGACAGCCGGGTGGCGATCTGGACGGTGTCGCCGGCGTGCAGGGTGTCGGTGAGCCACTCTCCGCCGTCGCCGGCGCCCAGCAGGCCGGTCTCGTCCGCGGCCAGGCGCGGCACGGTGGTGAGGCCGGTCAGCACCCGGTCGACGACGAAGCCGCCGTCGGTGCTGTGCCCGGTCACCAGCGTGGACGCCTTGGTCAGGCCCGGGGTCTCGCCGAGGTCGGAGGTGACCTCCGTGATGCCTCCGCCGGCCACGTCGTTGACGGTGTTCACCGAGGTGAGCGCACGGGTCGCGGTCCCGGCGGTGAGGGTGCCGGAGAAGGTCTCGGGCCCCATGACCAGGGTGCCGTCGGACTTGACGCCGAGCTGGGAGGCGAAGCCCGCCTTGGGGCTCTTCAGGAGCCGGCCGTCGGTCATCACGCCGCCGACGGGACGTCCGTTGCCGTGGATCTCGAAGTAGTCGCCGTTGACACCCGCCACCGCGTGGGTGCGGTGGGCCATCGAAGACGGTGTCTCGTCCGCCGGGTTGGTGAGGGTGTCGCCGGCCTCGACCATGCCCACCCGCAGATTCGGGTCGGTCAGGTCGGCCTGGAGCACCTGGATGTGCTGACGGCCGCCGACGGTGTCGTAGGTCTCGCTGTAGTGCTTCAGGCCGCGGGTGACGGTCTCGGACGCGGTACGGGTCCGGTCCACCACCAGCGGCCAGTTCTCCGGGGTCTCCGGGAGCCAGTTGCGCGGTGCGGAGTGGCCGTGGCCGTCCGTGGCCGTGGCGGCGTCGGAACCGGAGGCGGTGCCCGCCGCGGTCACGGCGCCGATGAGCGCCAGAGTCACCGCGGCCACGGCCGTGCGGCGCGCGCCCGCGGTGGCGGGTCTCTTCTCGCGAAGTGTCATGTGGGTTCTGTCCTTGCGGTCGTGGGGGGGGGGGGGGGGCGGGGGCCCCCCCCCCCCCCCCCCCCCCCGGGCCGCCCGCGCGACGCAGGGGGCGGGGGTGGTGTGTGGCAGCGGGGGGGAGAGGGGGCGGCAGGCGCC